>NZ_JBEYJD010000025.1:0-138115 GCF_040636125.1 Streptomyces sp. NPDC006733
GCCGGCTGATGAACCAGCTGCGCTGGCAGCCGTGGACCGACCCGCACGTGTGGCAGCCGTACCCCACCGTCTTCCAGCTCGCCGACGCCGCCGGGACCTGCCCCGCTCAGCCGGCCCGCACCACCCGCAGCGGTCCCCCGCCGGGCAGCGCCCCGACCGGATCGCACTCCAGGCCCGGGTCGGACGCCAGCATCGCCTGCTGCAGTTCCTGCAGCGCCGAGGACGGGTCGAGCCCCAGCTCCCGGCCCAGCACGACCCGCATCCGGTGGTAGGCCTCCAGGGCGCCGCCCCGGCGGCCGGCCCGGTACAGCGCGAGCATCAGCTGTCCCTGCAACCGCTCGTGGGTGGGGTGCTGGGCGGCCAGCCCGGCCAGCTCGCCCAGGATCTCGTGGTGCCGGCCCAGCCGCAGATCGGCTTCGATGCGCTGGCTGAGGATGCTCATCCGCGATTCCTCCAGCCGGGTCACCTCCGCCTCCAGCAGCGGACCGACCTGCACGTCCACCAGCGCGGGCCCCCGCCACAGGGCGAGCGCCTGCTGGAACAGCACCGCCGCTCCCGCGTGGTCCCCGGTCTCCAGGGCCCGGTGGCCCGCGCCCGCCAGCCGCTCGTACTCCACCGAGTCCACGACGCCGCCCTGGGTGTCGAGCAGGTAGCCCCCGGCCTCGGTGACCAGGACGCTCTTGGCGCCGAGCGGGAGGTCGGGCTGGTCCTCCGCGACGAGCGCCCTCGTGATGAGGTTCCGTATCTGCAGGATGTAGGTCTGCAGGGTGGTCTGCACACTGCGTGGGGGATTACCGCCCCACAGCTCCTCGATCAGTGAACTCACCGAGACCACCCGGTCGGGCTGCAGGGCGAGCAGGGCGAGCACCTTGCGGGGCTTGATCGCGGTCGGGACGACGGAGAGTCCCGCCTGCGTCACCCGGCAGGGGCCAAGTACACCAATGTCCATCTTCTCGGCTCCTCTCGAGCGTCAGACGGCCGGTTCCAGCGGGTGGCGCTCGTCGAGCGCGTCACGCAGCAGGTCGGCCAGGTCGGCGTCCCTCACGAACAAGTGGTCCCCGGGCACGGAGCCCGTACGGAATCCCTCGGGCGCGTAGCGGGACCATGCGTGTACCGCACCGGGCGATACCAGCAGGTCGTCCTGGCCGGACACGGCCAGCACGGGACACGGGAGCGGGTCGCCGGCGGCGGCTCGCAGGCTGCGGGCGAGCAGCAGGTCGTCGCGCATGATCGTCATGGTCAGCCGCAGCCACTGCGGCCGGTCGAGCAGCTGGCCGGCGATACCGCCGGAAGCCCTCATCACGGAGAGCACGCTCTCCTCGGACACGTCGGCGCCCTCGAGCGCCGGCATCCCCAGGTGCGGTGCGGAGCAGGCTCCGACGGCCAGCATCTCGGGCGGGCGCCCGCCGGCCGCGTGGTGGTGGAGCGCGAAGGAGTACGCCACGAGGGCACCGAGACTGTGACCGTAGAAGGCGTACGGCCGATCGAGCCAGGGACCCAGTTCGGATTCCAACTCGCGCGACAGTTGCTCCCCGTCGACGACGCGTTCCTCGCGCAATCGCGTCTCGCGTCCGGGAAGTCGTACCGGGATAACGGAAATGTCAGAGCCGAAACGATTCTGCCATCGGGCGAACGACAAAGCGCCGCCCCCCGCATGATGGAAACAGAATAGCCGCAGCCTGGCGGCCGCTTTTGGCCTCACCGCCAGATATCCACCCACAGCTGACCGCCTCCTGGACTTGTGCCGCCCACATCCGGACGGATGCCGCGATCGTCCACAGGCCGCCTGGAAAGCGACTTGACGCAGGCTGGAGGCGGTGAGCCGGCTCTCAGCCGATACTCGACATCCCGACGACCGCGCCCGTGGGGACCCCGTCGAGCACCGGATCCGCCGAGAGAATCGCCCGCTGCAAACGCTGCACCCGGGCGGAGGGCTCCAGGCCCAACTCGTCCACCAGGCCCGACCGCAGCCGGCGAAAGGCCTCCAGCGCCTGCGAGGGCCGGCCGCACCGGTATAAAGCGAGCATGAACTGGGCGTGCAGGTTCTCGTGCAGCGGGAATTCCGCCGTGAGACCCGCCAGTTCGCCCAGGAGTTCGTGGTGCCGGCGCAGGGCCAGGTCGGCGTCGAGCCGGCGCTCCAGCGCGGCGAGGCGGCTCTCCCGCAGCCGCATCACCTCGACCTCGAGCAGCGACCCGTGCTGCAGGTCGACCAGCGCCGGCCCCCGCCACAGGCTCAGTGCCTCGCTCAGCCGGCGCGACGCCCGCGCCGCGTCCCCGGCCTCGTAGGCCGCATACCCGGCCACCGTCAGCTGGTCGAACTGCCAGGCATCGACGGCGGACGCGTCCATGCTCAGCTGGTAGCCGCTGTGCCGGGTGGCCAGCACGTCCTTCGCCCCCGTCACCGACCCGAGCGCCGCGCTCAGCTTCCGGCGCAGCTGCAGGATGTAGGTCTGCAGTGTCGTCGGCGCACTGCGCGGCAGATCCGATCCCCACAGCTCTTCCATCAGCCGGGCCACCGTCACCACGTGGTTGGCGTTGAGGGCGAGAACGGCCAGGATCTGCCGCGGCTTCGCCGCGCTGGGCACAATCGAAGTGCCGGCTTCGCTCGCCGTCAATGGTCCCAAGACGTTGATCTCCACAGGTGCCGTCCTCTCCCCGTTCCACGCCGCCGTTGTGTCGTCTCGACCCGGCGATCGCTGCGCACATAGGAGCACGAGCAAAGGTTCCCACCTAGGGCATTGGCCTGAACAGTGAGATCTTCATGGGTTTCGGCAGGAGCGGCCGAATCCGAGATCATGAAATCTTCACATGAGTTCCGTGACCGACCCACTGTTCGCTGCCCAATTTTCGGCCGCACACTCCTCGGTGTACGGCCAGGAACGCTTCTACGGGCCGCCGACAGGCCCGAGAACTGGAGAACTGAAATGCACGCAATAGAGCAGGACTGGCGTTTCGCCGAGCTGGTGGCGCTCAGTTGGATCGAGCCGGACTTAAGCATTCGGTACGCGCAGGACCCCTCGAAGGTTCTGGCCGAGTTCGGCCTGCACGTCACCGGTGACGGAACCACCCCCGACCTGCCGCCGGCGCCGGAACTGGCGCTGGTCATCGAGGACTTCACGGCGGCTTCGGCCCGCGGGTCCGTGCTCTGCATCTGTGGCAAGGGCTGATCCACCAAAACCGGACTGGCACAGGGGGATGTTGCTATGACCGAGTTCAAGGCTCATTTGCGGGCCGAGGTGGTACCCGGGGAAGGGACCTACATCTTCTCGGAGCGGGGCGTGAGGATGATCGACTGTCCGCAGTTGGAGCTGGTGGCTCCCCTCATGGACGGTCTTCGGGGATTGAACGAGATAGTCCGGGACGCGTCGCGGGAACTCGCACCGGAAGAGGTCGGATACGTATTGGCCCAACTCGCCGACGCCGCGCTGGTCGACTTCCGGCGTACCGCGCGGACGCTGAGGAACTCGGCCAGGACCGGCCTCGCGTTCTGGGAACTGGCCGGACTCGACGGTGAGCGGACCGCCGCCCGGCTCGCGGACGGCTCCGTCCGCGTCCTCACCGTCGGAGCCGTGGACGGCAGTGCGGTGCGGGCCGCGCTGCAGGCCACCGACCTGACCGTCGACACCATCTCGGCGGTGACCGGGTCCAGCTGCGAGATCCCGCGCACCGACCTGTCCGTCGTGGTCTGCGACGACTACCTGGCCAGCGAGCTGGCCGCGGTGGACACCGCACACCGCGCGGCCGGACGGCCGTGGCTGCTCGCGAAGCCGCACGGGGCCGACATCTGGCTCGGCCCCGTGTTCCAGCCCGGCGAGGGGCCCTGCTGGAACTGCCTCGCCCACCGGCTGCGCGGCCACCGGGAGGTGGAGAACCACGTGCAGCGCACCCTGGGCCGTACCGGTCCGCTGCTGATCCCGCAGGCTTCCATCCCCCCGAGCCAGGGGATGGGCCTGCACATGGTGGCGCTCGAAGCCGCGAAGTGGATGGCCGGACACCGCTACCACGGGCAGCAGTCCGTCCTCACCCTGGACAACTTCACGATGACGGCCCGTCACCACACCGTACAGCGCCGCCCGCAGTGCACCCACTGCGGCGACCCGGCCCGCGGCACCGAGCTGGCCGGCCGCCCGCTGCCCCTGCGTTCGCGCACCAAGGCGTACGCGAACGGCAGCGGTGACCGGTCCGCCTCCCCGGAGAACGTGCTGGCGAGGTACCGCTCGCAGGTCAGCCCGGTGACCGGGGTGGTGAGTCAGCTCGGCCCCGACCCGGCCGCGCCCCCCGGACTCCAGGTGTACCGGGCCGGGCACAACATGGCGCTGGGGACCTCCGGTCTGCGCTCGTTGCGGCAGGGGTTCCGCGGCATGAGCGCCGGCAAGGGCGTCACCGCGGTCGAGGCCGAGGTCGGGGCGCTCTGCGAGGCGCTCGAGCGGTTCTCCGGTGTCTTCACCGGTGAGGAGCTCCGGATCCGCGATTCGCTGCGGAACCTGGGCGACCGGGCCATCCACCCGAACCGCTGCCAGCTCTTCGACGAGCGCCAGTACGCCGACCGGGAGCGCTGGAACGCGACGCACGGGGACTTCCACCGGGTGAACCGGGTCTTCGACGTCGACGCCGAGGTGGACTGGACCCCGGTCTGGTCACTGACCGGCGGCGGGCAGCGGCTGCTGCCGACCAGCCTGCTGTACTACAACACCCCGGAGGCGTCCGGCCGCGGCTTCTGCGCGGCCGACTCCAACGGCTGTGCGGCGGGCAGCAGCCTGGAGGATGCCATCGTGCAGGGCTTCCTCGAGCTGATCGAGCGGGACTCCACCGCCCTGTGGTGGTACAACCGCACCCGCCACCCCGGGGTCAGCCTCAGCGCGTTCGAGGAGCCCTGGATCGCGGAGCGGCGCGCGCTGTACGCGGACCGCAACCGCGAGGTGTGGGCCCTGGACCTGACCGCCGACTTCGGCATCCCCGCGGTCGCGGCCCTGTCCCGCCGCACGGACAAGGAGGACGAGGACATCGTGATCGGGCTCGGCGCCCACTTCGACATGCGGATCGCGCTGCGCCGGGCGCTCACCGAACTCGACCAGATGCTGCCCTTCGTCATGAACGCCCGCCCGGACGGCACCGGCTACGACTGCGGCGGCGACGACATCCTCGAGTGGTGCCGTACGGCCACCGTCGCCAACCAGCCCTACCTGCTGCCGGATCCGGGGGTCGTGCCGCGCACCCCGGAGGACCACCCCTACCGGCCCAGGCCGGACCTGCTCGACGACGTCCGGGCCATCGAGCGCATGGTGGCGGAGAAGGGGATGGAGCTGCTGGTCCTGGAGCAGACCAGGCCCGACATCGGACTGCCCGTCGTCAAGGTCATCGTGCCGGGACTGCGCCACTTCTGGGCCCGCTTCGCGCCGGGACGGCTGTACGACGTCCCGGTTCTGCTCGGCCGACGCACGACGCCTCTGGGGTACGAGAAACTCAATCCGGTTCCTCTCTTCCTCTGATACCGCGTCCGTACCACTGCAGCTGAAGGAGACCCCCTGTGCATCCAGAACCCCGCCCGGACGTAGGCACGGACCTGCGCAGGGTCTCCTTGTGGTCGCTTCGGGAGGACGTCCATCTGGAACGGGCGTCCTCCGGCGGCGGGGCGGTGCTGCACAGCCGCTGGGGTGACGCGACGGTGGCCAGCTGCGACGAGCTGGTCTACGAGTCACTGCGCAGGATGAGCTTCGGACCGGTCGATCTGGAGAACATCCTGCGCGCCGCCCCCCGGCCGTACGCCGAGATCACCGCGATCGACCGGGCCCGGCTGCTGGCGCTCCTGGACAGCATCTCCTACCTCGTCGTCCGCTCCCTGGGCCTGGACGACACCGAGCCCCAGCTCCTGGACATGGTCCCGATCGCCCGGGGCGCCCGGCTGGACATCCGGGCGATCCCGCCGGAACAGCCCCTCAGGCTCTCCCGGTTCGCCGTCCTGCAGACCCGGAACGAGCTGCTGGTCCTGGAGTCGGCGCTGTCCCTGCACCGGGCCCAGTTCCACCGCCCCGAGGCCGCCTGGGTCGTCGGGGTGCTCGGCAAGGCGACCACGCTCAAGGCCGCCACGGCCGCGTTACCCGTGGCGGACGGCATCGTCGCGGACATCGTCGCCTATCTCGCCGCCGCCGGCATGGTCACGCTCGGCGAGCACGACGAGAACGGCGCGGTGGTCTTCGCGGAGGACCAGGATCCCTCACTCATCACCTGGACCCCGAACGAGTTGCTCTTCCACACCCGTACCCGGCTCGGCCGGCACGACGGCGACTTCGGCGCCACCTTCTCCTACATTGGCCAGTTGTCCCCGGAACCAGCCGTCAAGAGTGCGCCGAGCGGTGAGCGCATCCCGCTCTACCGGCCCGATCTCGACACGGTGCTCGCGGCCGATCCCCCGCTCACCGCGGTGCTGGAGACCCGCAGATCCATCCGCACCTACGCGGAGGAACCGCTCACCGATCGGCAGCTGGGCGAATTCCTCTACCGGATAGCGCGGATCCGTTCGCTCTACAGCAGCGTCGGTCTGGAGCCCGCCTCCTATCCCGCCAGTAGCCGGCCCTATCCCAGTGGCGGATCGGCATATGAGCTGGAGTGCTACATCACGCTCAGCCGCTGCGCCGGACTGGTACCCGGCAATTACTACTACGACCCCTACGGACACTGTCTGGTACTGCTGGACGATCCGGCGAACTCCGCCGCCGAACTCCTGTCGCACGCGGGCGCCGCCGCCGGGATGACCACGACCCCCCAGGTGCTCATCACCATCACCGCGCGCTTCCGCAGGCTGTCGTGGAAATACAGTGGCATGTGGTACGCCCTGGCGCTGAAACACGTGGGAGTGGTCCAACAGACCATGTGCCTGGTGGCCACGGCAATGCGGCTCGCCCCTCTGCCGCTCGGCAGCGGTGACATCGAGACCTCCGCCCAGGCCTTCGGTCTGGACTGGCGGGAGGAATCGAGTATCGGCGAGCTCCTTCTCGGACCGCTGTCCCCCGACGACCCCACCGCGGCGGAAGAAAGTGCCATGGCGGACCCCGTCAATGACAGTGATTGGGGCGACAGATGCGCGTCAACATCAATTCAATCGCACCCCGTAGCGAGTAGTCTTCCGGCACAGCCTGGTGCTCAGCACGATGACCGCTGATCCATTGCTGCAGGGGGGATAAGTAATGGTCGGTGTACGGGGGCAAGTGGGACACGATTCCACACCTGACGACGTTCCTGTGCCAGGTCTGGGCCGGGTGGTCGTGGCCGTGACCATGTCGGGATATCTGCTCCTCGGCATCGTCAGCATGCTGGCCCGCCAGGTACCGACCTCGGTCCTCGCGTGGGGGACGAGCATCCTCGTCGCCCTGTTCCTGCTGCAGAACCTCCATTCGCTCCCCAACCGGGGCGGCGACCGACCGCGCTACTGGATCTGGACGCTCTCGCTCCAGGGTCTGCTCACGTACATCCCGTTCCTGATCCTCAAGGACAGCTGGGTGGGCATGCCCGGCTACTTCGCCGGATCGCTCCTGCTGTTCCTGCGCGGGCGCACCGCCTGGTTCAGCGCGTCCGCCGTGGCGATCAGCATGTTCCTCATCGAGCGGAACCTCGGGTTCGACACGTTCACGTCCATCTACTACATGTGCGGTGTCGCCACCATCGGGCTGTCCGTCTTCGGGCTCACCCGGCTGGCGGACCTGCTGGTGGAGGTGCAGTCCGCCCGCGCCGAACTCGCCCGCCTCGCCGTCGCGCAGGAGCGCGACCGGGTCGCCCGGGACCTGCACGACCTGCTCGGCTACAGCCTCTCCGCGATCACCCTCAAGGGGGAGCTCGTCTACCGGCTGGTCAACACCCAGCCCGAGCGGGCCTGTGAGGAGATCTCCACGATGCTGGCCATCTCGCGCCAGGCGCTGTCCGACGTGCGCATGGTCGCCAGCAGCTACCGGGACATGTCGCTGGCCGCCGAGATAGCCGCCACCCGGGCCGTGCTGGTCTCCGCCGACATCGCCACCGTGGTGACCGTGGACTGCGGGCCCCTGCAGGACCGGGTCAACACGGTGCTGTCCACCGTGCTGCGCGAGGGCGTGGCGAACCTGCTGCGGCACAGCAAGGCGCAGCACTGCGTCATCGAGGTGGTCCTCGACAAGGGCGCGGTGCGGCTGCGGCTGGAGAACGACGGGCTGGGCAGCGCGCCCGCGGAGCCGGCCCGGCGGGACGGCAGGGGGCTCGACAACCTCTGCAAGCGCATCGGAGAGCTGGGCGGCACGCTCAACGCCGGTGCCGCCGAGGACGGCTGGTTCCGGCTGGTCGCCCTGGTGCCGCTCTCCGGCGCGCCGGCGTAGGCCCGGTCGGCCGCCCTCACCCGCCCGGCGGGTTCACAGCCAGCCGGCGTCCCGCGCGATCCTGATGGCGTCGACCTTGTTGCGGGCGTTGAGCTTGGCGAGGATCGTCGTCAGGTAGTTGCGGACGGTGCCGACCGACAGGAAGAGCCGGGCGGCTATCTCGACCGCCTCCGCGCCGTTGGCCGTCAGCCGCAGGACCTCGACCTCCCGCCGGGTGAGCGGGTTCTCGCCGGTGTCCCAGGCGGCCAGGGCGAGATGCGAGTCGATGACCCGCTCCCCCGCGCGCACGCTGCGGATCGCCTGGGCCAGCTTGGCCGGCGGCGCGTCCTTGAGGATGAACCCGGAGACGTGCGCGTCCAGCGCCCGGCGCAGGTTGCCCGGCCGGCCGAGGCTCGTGAGGATCAACGTCCGGCACTCCGGCATCTGCTGGTGCAGCTCCGCGGCGGCGGTCAGCCCGTCGATGCCCGGCAGGTCGATGTCGATCACCGCCACATCGGGGCGCATACGGACGGACGTCGGCACGATCTCGTCCCCGGACTCGACCTCAGCGATCACTTTGATGTCGACTTCGAGGTTCAGCAGGGCGACGAGCGCACCGCGGACCATGTGCATGTCCTCCGCGAGGAGAACGTGAATCATGCGTCGCGCCTCCCGGCTCCCCCAACTGCCCACTTCCGGGTCACAGGATCGCAGATTCGAGCACGCTCAGCACACGGATGAGCAGATTCGTCTCACCCGTGCCGCACCAGCCGCTTGAGTTCCGGGTCCACGACCTCGTGCAGCGGCCGGAGCCGGTCGGCGAGGAACAACTGCCGCATGGCCGAGCGCTGCACCTTGCCGCTGGTCGTCCTGCGGACGGTTCCGGGGCGGACCAGCACCACGTTCCGCACCGGCATCGCGAACTCCCGCGACACCTTCTGCTGGACCTGCGACACCAGCCCCGGCAGGTCGGCGTCGAAGGTGCGCCCGGAGCGCACCTCCTGGACGACCACCACGTGCTCGCGGTCGGAGTCGACGCCGAAGACCACCGTCGAGCTGAACAGGGCGCTCACCCGCTGCACGGTGCGCTCCACGTCCTGCGGGTACAGGTTGCGGCCGGCCACGATCATGACGTCCTTCAGCCGGCCGGTGACGAACAGCTCCCCGTCCCGCACCACCCCGAGGTCCCCGGTGCGCAGGAAGCCGCTCTCGCCGCTCGCGGTGACCGCCTGGAAGGCGTACGAGGTCTCCGCCGGCCGGTTCCAGTACCCCTGCGCGACGCTGTCGCCGCGGATCCAGATCTCGCCGATCGCCCCGGGCATCTTCACCCGGCCGCTCTCCGGGTCGACGATCCGCAGGTCGAAGTCGCGGACCAGGCCGGAGCCGACGAGGGTGCGGACGGGCCGGCCGGGGACCGGGTCCTCCAGCCGGTGGCGCTCCAGCGCGGCGGCGTCGACCGGCAGTTGCGGCGCCCGGCTGCCGGGGATCCCCCCGGAGACCAGCAGCGTCGCCTCGGCCATGCCGTAGCAGGGGTAGAGCGCGGCGGGGTCCAGGCCCGCCGGCTTGAACTTCTCCGCGAAGGCGCACAGCGTCTCCGCCCTCACCGGCTCGGCGCCGTTGACGGCGTTCTCCCAGCGGGAGAGGTCCAGTTCGGCGACCTGCTCGTCGGTGACGCGCTGCACGCACAGCTCGTAGGCGAAGTTGGGGCCGCCGCCGGTGGTGATCCCGTACTCGGAGACCATCTGCAGCCAGCGCACCGGACGCCGCACGAAGCTCATGGCCGGCATGATCACGCCCTGCGCGCCCAGCCACAGCGGGTGCAGCAGGTGGCCGACCAGGCCCATGTCGTGGTGGAAGGGCAGCCAGCCGCCGATCCGCGACCGGGCGCCGGTGCCCATCGCCCGCTGGATCGCCCGCTGGTTGGCGAGCAGGTTGCGGTGCGAGATCATCACGCCCTTGGGCTCGCTGGTGGAGCCCGAGGTGTACTGCAGGAACGCGAGGTCGTCCAGCGACAGGTCCGGGCGCCGCCAGTCGTCCGGGTCGGCCGGAGCGACCGCGTCGGCCGGCAGCACGTCGGTCGCCAGGCACACCACGTCGCCGTAGCCGGCCTCGGCCAGCAGCTGGGAGATGACCGGCGCGTGCCGGGAGTCGGTCAGCGCGAACGACGCGGCCGAGTCCTTGACGATGCCGATCACCCGCTCGATGTGCCGGCGGGTGCCGCCGGGCGGCGGGGCCGGCACCGCGACCGCTCCGGCGTACAGACAGCCGAGGAAGCAGGCGATGAACAGCGGACCCTGGTCCTGCAGTATCAACACCCGCTTGCCGGCCGCTCGGTGCTCCTGCAGCCAGGCGCCGAGCCGCCGCGCCTCCCGGTCGAGCCGGCCGTACGTGAGCCGGTCGACCGTCGCGGCCCCGTCCCGCGCCTCCCCGATGAACGCGAAGGCCTCCTGGCCCGTCCGCGCCTCGGCCTGCTGCCGCACTAATTCCGCGAAGTCCGCTTGTCCAGACAAGGCTGCTCCCCCGTTGGCGTCGCCGTACGGGGTCAGAATGGGCGTGTCGCCTCAAACCCTCCTCGAACCTGGGTGGTCAGGAGCGTTCGAACCCGTGCACAAGGCCCAGCTGGCGGGCCGCCTCGCGTTCGAAGGAGGTCAGCGGGACATCCGGACGAAGGGCCTCCGGGTGTCCGGCGACGGGACCGCCGTAGGCGGGCACCAGCTGCTGCTGCCGCTGCTGCTGCCGTCCGAGTCCCGCGGTCCGGCCGGACGGGTAGAGGTACGGGGTGATGGGCACGTAGAACGACCCGTAGGTCACCAACGCCCGGTAGACCGGGCCCAGGAAGTAGGTGACGGACCACTTGGCGAGCTGGCTCATTCAAGGCCTCCGTGGGATTCCGCGCCTCCGTGCGGCGCTGCGTCCATGGTGTGGGCGGCCGCTCAAGGACGGCTCCAGCACGAGTCATGGACGTTCTGATCCACTGGCTGATCCCTCGCGGCCGGACCTCCGTCGGCGCCGGATCTCCTTGACGGGGTGTTGACCGGAGCGCGAGCCCGGCGGCGGACGCTCGGGCCGGTGCGCGCTCCGGCGCTCCAAGGCCCCGAGGAGTCCCCCTGTGACCACCTACCCGCCGCCCCGGCCGTCCGCGACCCAGGTGCCGCCGGCCTACGAGGAACTCCGCGCAGGCTGCCCGGTCGCCCGGGTCACCCTGCCCAGCGGCGACCCGGGGTATCTGGTGAGCCGCTACGAGGACGTGCGTGAAGTGCTGGCCGGCGCCGAGTTCAGCCGCGCGGCCACCGTCCTGCCGCAGGCCCCCAAGCTGACCGCCATGCCGTTCGACGCGGGCGGGCTGTTCACCCTGGACCCGCCGGACCACACCCGGCTGCGGGCGCTGGTGGCCGCCGAGTTCACCGCAGGCCGGGTGCGCGCGCTGCGGCCGCGGATCGAGCGGGCCGCCGAGGAGCTCGTCGACGCGATGGTCGCCGCGGGCGAGGGCGTCGACCTGATCGGCGCCTACGCGTTCCCGCTGCCCGCGTTCGTCATCTGCGAGCTGCTGGGCGTGCCCTACGCGGACCGGGACCGCTTCCGCGGCTGGTCCGACGCGCTGCTGTCGCTGACCGCGCACTCCCCCGAGGTGATGCGGGCCAACCGCGACGAGCTGATCGGGTACCTCGCGGACCTGGTCGCCGCCAAGCGCCGCGAGCCCGGCGAGGACCTGCTCAGCGCGCTGGTACTGGCCCATGACGCGCAGGGCGCGCTCACCCACCTGGAACTGCTCACGATGGCGATGACGCTGCTGGTCGCCGGGCACGAGACGACCGCCGGGATGATCGGCACCTGCGCGTTCACCCTGCTGCGCGAGCCGGACGGCTTCGCGACGCTGCTGCAGCGGCCCGCCTCCGTGGTGGAGGAGCTGCTGCGCCACAACCCGATGGGCGACGGCGGCCCGCTGCGGGTGACCCTGCGGGACACCGAGGTCGCGGGCGTGCCGATCCCCGCCAACAGCGCCGTCATCGCCTCGATCTGCTCCGCCAACCGCGACGGGTCGGTCTTCCCCGACGCGGACGCCTTCCACCCCGGCCGGCCCGGCCCGTCGCACCTGGCCTTCGGTCACGGCGTCCACCACTGCCTGGGCGCGCCGCTGGCCCGCGCCGAGCTGGAGATCGCCCTGACGACCCTGGCGCGCGCGCTGCCGAAGCTGCGGCTGGCCGTCCCGGAGCAGGACATCACGATGCACACCGGCCTGCTGGTCAACCGGCTGACGGCACTGCCGGTCACCTGGTGACGTAGCCCGCCGCGTCCCGCGGTCCGTAACCGCAGGCGCGGTCCCAGCCGACGTGCCCGAGCCAGGCCAGACCGGCGACGGCGAGGCGGCGGCGCCCGGTGAGCGCCGCCGCCGTCAGCAGGACCGCCGGGACCGCGGGCGAGTGCAGCACGTTGTACGGGCGCACCGCGTAGGACGGCATCCGGTTCCAGGTGGGTGCGCCGGCGATGCCCAGCAGCAGCGCGCTGTCCGGGGCCGCCGCGCAGAACCACAGCAGCCGGTCGCGCCGGCCGCCCAGCGCCAGCGCCCCGCCCAGCGCGCCCAGACCCACCGCCAGGCTCACCGCGCGCCCGGCCGGGTGGCGGTGCGCCCAGCTGCCCGGAGCGCCGCTCCAGCGGGCGGTGGCGGGTGCCCGCGCCCGGTCCGGCAGCCGGCCCCGCGAGGCGTCGCGGGCGACCGGCGGGACGGTTCTACCGCCGGGGTGCAGGGGCATCAGGCGGCTTCCGGTACCGCGCCGGACGGCGCCGGCGCGGCGGCGGCCAGCGCGGCGCCCAGCAGCAGCCCGCGCGTCCGGTCCAGGTGGGCGGGCGCGCCGTGCACGTCGTCGAGGACCGTCACCTCGCCGGGGACGGCCGCCCGGCGCAGCACGGCGGCCTCGCCCAGCGGGACGATCTCGTCGCGCAGGGCGGCGATGTAGTGGACGGGGATCCGCAGCGCGCCCAGCTCCTGGTCGGTGAGCCCCCAGCCCCGGGTGTAGCCGAAGACGAGGGACGGCGGCACCCCGGTGGTGTGGGCCAGGGCGGCGAGGGTGGTGCGCGGCACCTGGCGCTGCCAGGCCTCGTCCTCGAAGAACAGCCGCACCGGGGCGCCGACGGTGGCCACGCAGGCCAGCCGGGGGTCGACCAGGGCGCAGCGCAGCGCGAGGTGCCCGCCGAAGCTGAGCGCGATGGCGGCGGTGCGGGCGACGTCCGCCCGGCCGGAGAGCGCGTCGAGGATCGCGGAGAGCATGCGCGGCGAGCGCGGCCCGTACGGCACGGTGTTCTCGCCGACGCCGGGCAGTTCGGTGACCGCCAGGGCCACGCCGAACGCCTCGGCGTGCGCCAGCAGCGGCGCCCACTGCTCCTTGACGCTGACGATGCCGCCCATGACGACGATCAGCGGTTTCGGGTCCGCGGCCGACAGCCCGCCGGTCCAGCAGACGGCGGTGCCGTCCTCCAGCGGGACCTCCAGCCGCTCGATGCCGGCGTCCTGTTCGGTGCGCCAGGCGTCGAACGCGGCGACGCAGCGGCGCTGCGCCTCCTGGCGGGGGCCGTCGCCGGGGTAGGGGAAGCGGGCCATGGCGTAGTGGCGGGAGGCCTCCAGGTGCAGGCCCCGGTCGGCGAGCCGGTCGCCCTCCGCGCCCCACACGCGCCCCCAGGCGCCCGGGCGGTCCCCCCACGGCTCGGTGACGCGGTCCAGCAGCTCCTGGGCGGCGCCCGGTTCGATGCCCTGGGCCTGGGCGTGCAGCAGGGACAGTGCGCGCAGTTCGTCCAGGCCGATGGCGTCGTCGGCACCGAGCCGTGTCGTCATGTCCGTGCCTCCTGCTCGTGCTCGTCGTGCCGGTCGTGGTCGCCGTCGCGCGCCGCGCCGCTTCCCCGGTCGGCCCGCTGGCCGGCGAAGTACGCCGGCTCCAGCATCCGGGCCCGGAGCCGGGCGGAGGTGTCGAGCGCCCGGTAGACGCGGCGGCGCACCGCCACGGCGGCCGGCGCCGACCAGGTGAAGATCCGTTCCTGGCGCAGCTGCAGCCGCCGGGAGCGGGCCACCTCGCGGGACCGCTGTCGTTGGAACTGTGCCGTGGCACGGTCGAGTCCGGCTGGTTCCCCGCTGTGGAGCGCGGCGGCGGCGAGCGGCGCGAGGGCCGCCGCGTCGGCGAGGGCGTGGTTGACGCCCTGCCCCAGGACGGGCGACAGGGTGTGCGCGGCGTCGCCGATCAGGACGACGCCCGGTGCCGCCCAGCGCGGCACGGTGGTGCTGAAGATGTCCAGCAGCGCGGTGTCGGACCACTCCCGCAGCGTCTGCCGGGCGGGTCCGGCCAGTTCCGGGGCGAGTTCGCCGAGCCGCTCGTGCAGCGCGTCCAGCCCCGCCCTGCGCAGCTCGCGCAGGCCCCCCTTGGGGATGTTCAGGCCCACCCGGACGGTGCCCCCGGAGTCCGGGAGCAGCAGGGCGTGCCGGTCGCCGCGGATGCGGATCCGGTAGGCCGCGTCCGTCCACTCCCCGGGGCGCGGCAGCCGCATCCAGATCACGTCCCGCTCCAGCGGCCGGACGTGCGCGGCGAGTTCGGCCAGCTTGCGGACCTTGCCGTAGCGGCCGTCCGCGCCGACGGTGAGCCGGGCGCGGATCTCGCACTCCGCCCCGCCGGGCCCGGCGGCCCGCACGCCGGCGGTCCTGCCGTCCGCGCTCAGCAGGCCCTTGGCGGTCCAGCCGCGCAGCATCACGAAGCCGTCGTGGCGCCCGGCCGCGGCCTCGAGCTCCGCGAGCAGCAGGGACTGCGGGATCTCCAGCGGGAAGCGGTACGGGTAGGGGAAGGAGTCGAAGCCGACGTCGAGCACGGTCCGGCCGCCGTCGGCGACCTCCAGCCGGCGCACCCGCAGCGCGATGGCGCGCAGCGGGTCCAGGACACCGCTGCGGTCCAGCAGCCGGACCCCGTCGGGGGACAGCGACTCGCCGCGGAAGTCGCGGCGGCCGCCGGCGGAGCGCTCCAGCACGGTCGTGCGCACCCCGAGCCGGACCAGCTCCAGGGCGAGCGCGAGGCCGGCCGGCCCGCCGCCGACCACGACCACGTCGGTCTCGGCGGGCGGCGGCCCGCTCACGCGGCCACTCCGGCTCCGGTCAGCGGCACGTCCGTCGCGGTGGTGGGCCCGACGGCCGCCTGCGGCGCCTCGGCCGGCTGGTGCAGCAGCGCGGTGACCAGGCCCTCGTCGAGCATGGTGCCGGCCCGGGTGTCGTCGGTGTCGCCGAAGCCCGCGTCGTACAGCGCCCAGCTGGCGGTGTAGCGGCCCTCGACGCGGCAGGTGCCGAACGCCCACTCCTCACCGGTGCCCGGCGAGCCGTCCGGTCTGAGCACTTGGACCGGGTGCCCGCTGGGGCCGAAGCCGAACTCGTTGAAGCGGAAGCGCATGCCCTGGCCGATGGCCTTGCTGTACGCCTCCTTGAGCGTCCACAGCCGCACCATCTCCTGGTTGCGGTCGCTCTCGCGGACCTGCGAGAGCATGGTGCGCTCGTACGGGGTGCACACCTGCCGCTCGATGCCCGAGACCAGCATGGAGCGGTCCTCCAGCTCGGCGTCCACCCCGATCCAGCCGCGCCGGGTGATGCCGACCAGCAGCAGCTCCTCGGTGTGGCTGAGGCTGATGTCGATCTGGTCGCAGCCGCGCAGGTAGGGGCGGCCGCCGGGCTTGTAGGCCAGCTCCACGGTGGCGGGCGGGGCCTGGATCGCCTGCGCCGCCACGTGTTTGAGCAGCAGCCGGGAGGCCGCGAAGCGCTCGCGCACGTGGTGGTGGCGCATCGCCTGGTAGCGGTGCCAGTCCCGGCCGAGCACCGGGCGCAGTTCGGGGTCGTCGAGGTTCTCGGGGACCCAGTCCGACAGCAGGGCGTGCACCATGACGCTGCCGCGCTCGTCGAGCGCTTCAACCACGCGGTGCCACGGGCCTTCCGGACTGGTCACCCTGATGGGCCGGCCGATCACCGGAACGGCGTTGGGGGGCGTCCCACCCCCCGGGAAGAGCGGCATCGCATGCCTCCAGGAGTAGTGCCAGGTCGTCCAGTACGTCGGCGGCCGCCGCGCCGTCCAGCACGCGGTGGTCGAAGGTCAGACCCAGGCGCATCACCGGTGCCACGGCGACCGCCGTCGCACGCGCCACCGGGACCTCGGCGATCCGGCCCGCGGTCAGCGTGACCGCGGTGCCACCGTAGGAGTGGAAGGTGTCCACCCTGCGGTGGCCGAGCGAGCTGACCGCCACGGTCCCCAGCAGCTCGGCCCGGCGGGCCCGGCTGCCGACGGCCGTCCGGAAGGCGAGGTGCCCGAGCGGCGGGGGCAGCCGGCCGAGCCGGCGCACCCCCTCCGCTCCGGGCAGGTCCTCGGCGGCTCCGTTCCGGTAGCGGTCGACGAGCTGCTGGATCCCGGCCAGGTCCAGCAGGTCCACGTCGGGCAGGACCGCCACGCGCACCGCGCGCTGCCCGCCGTCCGCGTCCGCGCTGTCGACGGCCAGCTTGGCGTGCACCCGGTCGTAGCGCAGGGTGCGCGGCACGATCCCGCCGGCGGTCGTGGCATTGGCCTCCGGGTGGGCGGCCAGCACCCGGCCCGCCGCGTACAGCAGGTAGCTCACCACGGAGTACCGGCGGCCCTCGGCGCGGGCCGCGGCGCGGTGCGCCTGGACGCCGGACATGTCGATGTCCGCGCCCAGGTGCACGGGCGCGGCGGCGCGGGCCCACCGCAGGAAGTACCGGGTGTGGCGGCGGGCCCGGTCGGCCCGCGCCGTGTCCTGGTGTGCCGGGTCCTGACGTGCCGGGTCCCGGCGCGTCGTGTCCCGGCCCGACGAGGGCCGCGCTGTCACAGCCCCACCGCCAGCGCGTGGATCTCGGCGAGGCTGCCGGCCGTGACGAGGTCGGCGACGGGCAGCGGCCGCCCGGCCTCCTCCTCCAGCACGGCGACGAGCCGGAACAGCAGCAGCGAGTCCCAGCCCGGCAGGGCGTCCAGCGGCGACCCGGCGTCCTCCGGACGCAGGAACAGGCCCAGCTCCCGGTTGAGCAGGGTGATCATGTCCTCGACTCCTGTCACTGTGCCTCCTCCTTCATGCGGGTCTCCTCCGCGGTCCTCACGTGGCCTCCAGGGCGAAGCCGGCCGAGATCCATCGGCTGGACTCCACGCAGGCGCACAGCGCCCGCGCTCCCGGGGTCAGCTGCGGCAGCAGGTGTTCCAACTGGCTGAGCACGAGGGCGTTGCCGGTGTTCCCGGTGTCCGCCACGCAGGAGATCTCGACCGCCTTCTCCACGCCGAGCCGCTCGCGCAGCGCCGCGGTGATCCGCCGGGTCATCAGCCCGCCCAGCTGCGGCGGCAGCAGGTAGCCGAGGTCGGCGGCGGACCAGCCGAGGGTGTCCAGCAGGTCGGCGCAGACCCGCTGGGCCAGCTCGGGGACCAGGCACTCGACGGCCTTGTAGTCCTCCGAGACCGGCGGCAGCGCGCTGTCGCGGTCGGCGGCCCCGTACCACTCGACGTGCTGGCCCGGCGGCTGTCCCGGCAGGGCCAGCCGGTTGCCCAGCCCGTGGAAGGCGGCGCTGCCGGGTCCCGGCGCGCCGCTGACCACGGCGGCGCCCGCGCCGTCCCCGAAGATCACGTAGTTGACGAGCTGGGCGGGCGGCATCCGCCGGAAGTCCTGCTCCAGGTCGAGGTGCTTGGCGCAGACGTCCCCGCCGAGCACCAGCCCGTACGGCCCGCCGCCGGCCCCGGCGGGCCGCTGGGCGAGCAGCGCCTCGGCGAGGGTGAACGCCTGCACGGCGCCGGAGCAGCCGGACTGCAGCTGGTAGGCCGGGATGCCCGCGGCGCCCAGCCGGTCCGCGACGACGGCGGCCGTGCTGGGCATCAGGGCGTCCGGGGTCGCGGTGGCCAGCACCACGAACGACAGGTCGCCCACGCTCACCCCGGCCCGCTCCAGACCGCGCACGGCGGCCTGCTCGCACAGGTCGGCCAGCAGAAAGCCGACACCGCCCGCGAGGTCCCGGGCGAAGTGCCGGGTCCGGGTGCCGATGAACATCTCCACCCACTCGGCGGACAGCCCGAGCCGCCCGGCCAGCGCCTCGTTGCCGATCGCCGGGCCGGGCAGCGCGGTGGCCGCCGCGAGCAGGTGCATCCCGGGCCGCAACGGCGGGCCGCCGCTCATCAGGCGGGGACCCGGGCCAGCTGCTCGCGCAGGTAGCCGATGAGGGTCGTGACCGAGACCAGGCTCGACATCATCTCGGGGATCGACAGCTCGCCCAGCGCCGGAACCGCCTCCTCCAGCCGGTACTTGAGCTCCATGAACATCACCGAGTCGAAGCCCAGGTCGTCGTAGAAGCGGTCGTCGTCGCGCAGCGTCCCCTCCGCGGCGCCGGTGATCCCGGCGACCGTCTCGCGCACCGCCTCGGCGAGCCCGCCGCCGTCGCGCTCCGGTGCCCGCGAGCCGGAGTCCGCGCGCACCAGCGACAGCACCGGGGTCCCCGGCTCGCCGCCGGGCGCCGCCGCGGGCCTGGGGGGCTCGTGCCAGAACCGGGCCGAGGTGTCGAAACTCTGCGGCGCCAACCGGGCGTGCACCTTGTCCTCGGGGCGGTACAGCCGCTCCCAGCGGATGTCGACGCCCGCGGTGTAGAGCGCGGCCGCCGCCTCGGCGGCGGTCAGCGCCCCGCTGTGGGCGTCGCGGACCACCGGGATCCCGGGCAGCGCGCTGCCGCCGGGCAGCCGCCGCGCGAGCGACAGCAGGACCGGCTTGGGGCCGATCTCGACGAGGTGCGTGACGTCGGAGCCGAGCAGCGCGGCTGCGGCGTCGGCGAAGCGGACGGTGCCGGTGATGTGCTCGCACCAGTAGTCGGCGTCGAGCGGCCGGCCGGCGAGCAGGGCGCCGCGGACGGTCGAGTAGAACGGCAGCCGCGGCTCCCCCGCGGTGATCCGGTCGGCCGTGGTGCGGAAGCCGGGCAGCACCGGGTCCATCAGGACCGAGTGGAAGGCGTGCGAGACCTTCAGCGGGGTGCAGCCCACCCCGCGCGCCGCGAGCTGCTCGCGGATCCGTGCCAGCGCCGCCAGGTCGCCGGAGAGCACGGACGCGGCGGCGCCGTTGGCGGCGCCCAGGCCCACCAGCGGCTCGTCGGCGAGGAGTTCGCGCAGGTCGTCGGGGTGGGCCCGCACCGCGAGCATCCCGCCGCCCTCCGGCAGCGCCTCCATCGCGGTGCCGCGGGCCGCCACCAGCGCCGCGGCGTCCGCCAGGCCGAGCGCCCCGGCGGCCACGGCCGCCGCGAACTCACCGATGCTGTGCCCCAGGACGGCGCCGGGCCGCACGCCCAGCTCCCGCAGGTACCCGGTCAGCGCGTACTGCACGGCGAAGACGGCCGGCTGCGTCCAGCCGGTGCGGTGCACCCGCTCGTCGCGGCCGAGCAGCAGCTCGGTGATGGATTCGCCGAGGTGCGGTCGCAGCGCGCGCGAGGCCTCGTCGAGGTGGTGCCGGTAGAGCGGCGACTCGCGGTACAGCCGGCTCGTCATCCCCGGGTACTGGGCGCCCTGCCCGGTGTAGAGGAACGCCACGACCGGGGGCTCCGGCGGTTCCTGCACGCCCTCCCCCGCCTCCGCGGCGGCGTCCAGGGCGGCGGCGAGTCCCGCGGTGTCCTCGGCCGGGATCGCGATCCGGTACCCCATGCCGGTCCGCGTCACGTTGCTGGTCCAGCACAGCGGGGTGACCGGTTCCTGGGCGCGCGCCGCCAGCGACCGGGCCTGGACCACCAGGTTGCGGCGCAGCGCCTCGGCGCTGGGCGCGGTCAGGGTGAACACGCCGGGGTGCTCGCCGCCCTCGCCGTCCTCCGTTTCCTGCGGGCCGTGCGGGTCGTGCGGGTCGCTCCGCAGGGCGGGGGCCGGGCGGGGTGCGGAGGACAGCACCACGTGGGCGTTGCTGCCGCCCATGCCGAAGCTGGAGACGGCCGCGAGCATCTCGCCCTCGGGCAGCGGCAACGGGTCGGTCAGCAGCCGCAGGCCGTGCGAGGCCAGGTCGAGTCCCGGGTGTTCGCCCCCCGCGGTCCGCACCGGCGGGACCAGCCGGTGCTCCAGCGCCAGCACGGCCTTGATCAGGCCCGCGATGCCCGCCGCGCCCTCGGCGTGGCCGATGTTGCCCTTCACCGAGCTGATCGCGCAGGGCTCCGGCCGCAGTCCGCCGTACACGTCGCCCAGCGCGCGGGCCTCGATGAGGTCGCCGACTGGGGTGCCGGTGCCGTGCGCCTCGACCCAGCCGACCCGCTGCGGCTCGACCCCGGCCCGCCGGCAGGCGGCCTGGATCACCTCGCGCTGGGCGCGCCGGGACGGGGCCATGATGCCGTTGCTGCGCCCGTCCTGATTGATGGCGCTGCCCAGCAGCAGCGCCCGGACCGGGCGGACCTCCTCGCGGGCGTCCGCGAGCCGCTGCAGCACCACGGCGCCGACGCCCTCGGCGCGGCCGATGCCGTCGGCCTGCGCGCCGAAGGGCTTGCAGCGGCCGTCCGGGGCGGCGAGTCCCGACTGCCCGTAGATCTCGTCCAGGACGTCGGACATGACCAGGTTGACCCCGCAGGCCAGCGCGATGTCGCACTCGCCGGACCGCAGCGCGCCCATCGCCAGGTGCACGGCGATCAGCGCGGACGAGCAGGCGGAGTCGACGGTGAGGCTGGGGCCGCGCAGGTCCAGCTGGTACGAGAGCCGGTTGGCCAGGATCGCCCGGCCGGCGCCGGTGCCGGTGCGCGGGGTGATCGCCGCGTCGTCCGCCAGCCGCAGCCGCGACCAGTCGTCGGCCATGGCGCCCACGTACACGCCGGTGCCGCTGCCGGCCAGGTCCCGCGGGTTGATGCCCGCGTCCTCCAGGGCCCGCCAGGCGGTCTGCAGCAGCAACCGCTGCTGCGGGTCCATGGCGGCGGCCTCGGCGCGGCCGATGCCGAAGAAGGCGTGGTCGAAGGCGTCGGCGTCGTCGATGAACCCGCCGTCGGGGCGGGCCGCGGGCCCGCTCGCCCGGCGGGTGTCCCCGACCCGCCGGGAGGCGGGTCTCGGCCCGACGCCGTCGGCTCCGGCGGCGAGCAGGTCCCAGTAAGCCCCCGGGTCGGGGGCGCCCGGGAAGCGGCAGTCCAGGCCGAGGACGGCGATCGGGTTCATCGCGGTCCACCCCCCGGGGTGTTCCGCGTCCAGCCGGACGTGCCGGGGTTGTCGCGCGGGTCGGTCGGGTCGCCGCCCGCCCGGCTGCCGCCGATCGGCTCGCCGTAGGGCGCCTGTGCCAGCGGGCCGGCGGCGCTGCGGGCGGACTCGGAGGCCAGGTAGCGGGCGAGGGACTGCACCGTGGGGTGGTCCCACGCCACCGTCGGCTCCAGGTAGAGCCCGAACCCGTCCTCGATGTCACCGAAGATGCTCAGCGCGGCCACCGAGTCGATGCCGTACTCCGCGAAGGGCACGCTGATGTCGATGTCCGCCGGGGGCCGCCGCAGGTACTGGCCGAGCTTCTCCAGAAGCCACCCGCGGAACTCCCGCTCCTGGACACCACTGCCGGGAACCACCATGTCCGACTCCTCTTGTGTGTCTCGGTGCCGCTCAACCGGCCAGGGGGCTGTCGTACAGGTCGTAGCTGCGCTCGCCGTGGTACCGGTCGAGGACCTCGCCGAGCAGCCAGTCGACCTCGTCCCGGGTGCGTTCCGGCACGGGCAGGCCCAGCCGCCGGGCGATCCGGGCGAGCGCCGCCGTCGGCCAGGCCGGGTCGGCCAGGAACGGCGAGCCGCCCCCCTGCTGTTCGCGCCACACGTTCAGGACGGCGGAGCCGGCGAGCACCAGCGCGTACCGGTCGGCGAGCGCGTAGGCGTGCGGGCTGGCCAGGACGGTGCGGTCCTCGGGCGGCATCTCCGTGCACTCGCCCTGCAGTTCGCGCAGCTCCTCGACGAGCGAGCGGACCAGTTCGGTCAGCGCGGCCGCGTCCGCGCCGCCGCTGCCGGTGGCCCGCAGCCAGTCGTACCCGCTGACGAGGGAGGCCGCCAGCGCGTCGCCCTCCGCCGCCAGCGACAGCCGGCTCGTGTCGAGCGGCGGCAGCCCCTCCCAGCTGCGGAACAGCGAGGCGGGCGCGGGCTCGCCGGCGAACCAGGACTTGCGGGCCAGCCGCGGCAGCTGCGGGATGATCGTGGCCTGGCAGGCGGCGGTCCCGGCGTGTCCGAGGCTGGTCATCGGCAGGTCGCGCACGTGCTTCTGGAAGATGCCGTACTCGCCGTTGCGGACGTAGAAGTTGGCGCCCAGCACGATCGACAGGTCGTAGGTGGCGTCCTGCAGCAGCTTGGGCACCAGGTACTTCACCACCGCCGCGTAGACGCTGGTCTGGCCGGGCAGCAGGTGGACCGCCCGGGTGGCGGCCAGCGCCAGGGAGTCGCAGATCAGCAGGTCGGTGAAGGCGCCGGCCACGGTGGACCTGGCGTGCGGGATCTCCAGCACGGACCGGCCGTACAGCTGCCGGTCGACGGCGAAGCCGACGACGGTGCGCAGCGCGGTGTCCGCGCCGGCCAGCACCATCGCGGGGATGGCGCTGCGGGTGATCTGGAAGGACCGCAGCGCGATCTCCACGCCCTCGCCGAGGCCGCCGACGAGCGCGTCGCCGGGCAGCGGGCAGTCGCGGAAGTGGAAGCCGCCGATCTCGCAGCCCTTCACCCCGACCGTGCGGTAGCGCGGCAGGTGCTCGAACCGGTCGGCGGGCAGCACGCCCTTGTCGACGAGCAGCACGGAGTGGCTGCGGGCGCCGGCCTCCTTCGCGGTGCGGCTGAACAGCACGAGCGCCTCCGCCCGCCCGGCGTTGTTGATCACTTCCTTGCGGCCGTCGAGCCGGAAGCCGGTGCCGTCGGGCAGCGCGGTGAACTCGTTGCGGACGAAGTCGTTGCCGTGCGCCAGCTCGTGGTAGGCGATGGCCAGGCGGCCGCCGCCCAGCAGCAGGTCGGCGGTCCAGCGGCGCTGCTCGGGGGTGCCGGCCGCCCAGACCGCGACCGCGGCGAGGAAGGACGTCACCCCGTACCCGAGCGCGAGCGAGGCGTCCCGGCGGAAGACCGGGCGCAGCACGCGGGCGAGGGTGTCCACCCGGGCGAGCCGCCCGCCGAGCTCCTCGGGCACGAACTCGTGGTTGAGGCCGAAGCCGGTGAGCGCGTCCTCCGCGCAGGGCAGCAGCTCGCTGCGGTCGTCGGCGGCGAGCAGCGCGTCGTGGCCGAAGGGGTTGTCCGGGTCGCGGGGGTCGCCGAGCAGTTGCTCCAGCTCGGTGATCCTGGCCTGGATGGCGACTTCCGCCGGGTCCACGGACCGGAGCCCGTCCGGCCGCGCCGGCGCGGCGTCCGGATCGAGGCCCGGCTGCGGGCGGGAGCTGTTGTCCTTCAGCATGATGGCGGTCCCTCGGCTATCGGGCAGGGCAGCAACGAGAAGAGACTGCCGTCCTGGTACTGCTGGGTCAGCTGGGTGTACAGGCGCTCGAACAGCGGGTCCTCGGCGGCGGCCGCGGCCGGGCGCGCCTCCAGACGGGCCAGCAGGCGGTTCAGTACGGCCTCGAGCCACAGGCCGTCCTGCCAGAGCCCGCCGGTCGCGCCCGCCTCGGCCTCGCGGTGGCTGTGCAGCCACAGGCCCAGGCAGGCGGCGCCGGCGAAGCAGAGCCCGTACTTGCGCGCGTCGGTGAAGCTCTCGGGCGACGCGGCCGCCACCGTCTCCATCCGGCGGGCGATCCTGCGGTGCAGCGCGTCGGCCGCCACCCGCAGTTCCGCGGCGGCCTCGGCGGCGCCGCCGAGCGCGGGGTTGAGCAGCGCCGCGTCCGCCAGCCGCGTCACGGAGGCGGGCAGGGTGCCCAGGACGCTGCTGCCGTAGCGGGAGAGCAGGGTGAGCCGCTCGGGGTCGAACCGCGGCAGCGGCCGGCTCAGGTTGAACAGGGTGCCCAGCCGCGGGCGGTGGTCCAGCGGCCCGAGGTAGTTGCGGGCCAGCGACCGGAACTGCGCCACCAGTGAGTACTGGTTGACCAGCGTGTTGCCGTCGAAGATGCCGACGATGCGGTGGTCGCGGGCCACCTTCTGGAAGCTGCCGTGCGCGAACTCGCCCGCCAGGAACGACCGGGCGCCCAGCAGGGATCCCAGCGAGGCGACCTGCCCGTCGATGATGGTCGGCACCAGGTACTTGGCGACGGCGGAGGTGACGCTCAGCTCGCTCGGCAGCGCGTGGATGCTGCGGGTCGCCACCGTGCTGAGCGCCTCGCAGGCCAGCAGGTCGGCGTAGGCCTCGGCCAGGGTGCGGCGGGTCAGCGGCAGTTCGGTCAGCCGGCGGCCGTACAGCACCCGCTCACCGGCGAACTCCATCGCCAGCCGCAGCGCGTGGTCGGCCGCGCCGAGCGACAGCGACGGGCAGAGCGTCCGGGTGAGCTGCAGCGACTTCAGGAGCAGCTCCGCTCCGCCGCCGGCCCCGCCGACCACCGCCTCCGGGCCCACCACGGCGTCCTGGATGACGACGCCGCTGATGTCCGCGCCGCGGATGCCGTGGGTGGGCACCTTGGGCAGGCAGCGGTAGGTCTCCGGCGGCAGCTCCTCCTTGTCGAGGAGCAGCAGGGTGAAGCCGCGCGGGCCGCCGACCGGCGACGTGCGGGCCAGCAGGCTCAGCAGCCGGCCGCGGGTGGCGTTGTTGATCAGCCACTTCTCGCCGTTGACGCGGTAGCCGGGGCCGACCGGCTCCGCGGTGAGCTCGCCCGCCATGATGTCGCTGCCGTGGGTGCGCTCGGTGAGGCCGAGCGAGACACGGGCACCGCCCTTGACCAGCGCACCCAGCCGCGCGGCGGCCGCGTGGTCGCCGGAGACCCACACCGACACCGAGCCGAGGAAGGTCTTGCCGTGTCCGACGGCGACCGTCAGGTCGCGCCGGGCCAGCATCCGGATGAGCTGCTGCAGGTCCTCGAAGCCGGTCAGCACCCCGCCGTAGTCGGCGGGCACGTAGTAGTCGGGCAGGCCCCAGGCGTCGAGGGCGGCACACGCCTCGTCGGGGAACTCCTCGGCGTCGTCCAGCCGCACCGCCCCCTGGTACGAGAAGACGGTGGCCGCGTCGCGCGGGTCCCCCAGCTCCCGGTCGAAGCGGGCCGCCAGCTCCCAGGACGGATGGAGCGGTTGCGGGGCCACGGGGGCGCTCTCCCCGGCAGCGGCGCGCCGCAGGACCGTCACCACGGCCGCCGTCCCGGCTCGAGGAACGTCGCGCGTACGTTCACAGCAGGTTCCTTTCGGGTCACTCCGGGCGATGCGTCCGAGGATGTGCACGGGTCCTCGAATCCGACTGGAGGGGGCGTCCACACCCTGGGGCGATGAGAAGAATTCAGCCCGCCGATCCCGGCCGGATTCCGGTGCCGGGGGGATTTCTGCGTCACGCTGGACGCGACGGAACCGCGCGCTGAGGAGGCGACGCCATGCCCATGCTCGTCATCGAGGGCACGTACCGGATCACCGGAGCCCGCCCGGACGGGGACTCCATCCGCTTCTATCCCGCCGACCCGGCCCAGTGGGACCTGGTCGGGGGCAGGCACCGGGTCCAGCGCAACGCGGCGGGCGGGGCGCAGCTGCGGCTGGACGCCATCGACGCGCTGGAGACGCACTACGTGCCGGCGCACGGCCGGGAACTGCACCAGCCGGCGCCCTACGCCGATCTGGCCGCCGCGGAGCTGCTGTCGTGGCTGGGATTCTCCGGGGTCGCCCGCGACGGGCACGGCACGGTGAGCGCGGCGGAGCCGGCGCGACTGCCCGGCTACCTCCTCACCCGCGGCGCCGACCTGTACGGGCGGTGCGTGGCGCTGGTCGGCAAGGGCCCGGCGCCCGGTCCCAGCGGGGAGCGGATCCGGGTGGAGAGCGGGCTGCTGGAGGAGACGGCCAACTTCCACCAGCTCGCGGAGGGGCTGGCCCATCCCACGTACTACCGGAACCTGTACGTGGGGCTGCGCCAGGTGCTGACCGCGGCGGTGGACGGGGCCCGGGGCAAGGGCGCCGGGCTGTGGTCGCTGGACGTCACGCAGTCGGGGGCGCGGATCACCGGCCTGGAGTCGATCACCGCGGAGTGCGTGATCATGCCGAAGCTCTTCCGGCGGCTGGCGGACTATCTGACGCTGGGCGCGGGAGACCCGTCGCTGGACGGGTTCGGGGCCTTCCTGGAGCAGCGGGGCGACCGCGTGCTGATCGTCTCCCGGGGCCAGTACACCGGCTTCGAGACGGTGGTGGAGGTGTCCGAGCAGACGGTGCGGATGAACCGCCCGCCCGAGGACCTGGTCTTCGACGAGGGCTGAGGCACGGGCCGGGACCAGGGCCGGGACGGAGGCTGCCGGGTCCTCGCGGCGGCCGCGCCCGTCACACCCCCGTCAACCTCGGGATCCGTCCCACCAGCTCGGCCCACTCCTCGTCCGTCTGCCCCGGTACCATCCGCCCGGCCGACCGCCACTGGTCGGCCAGCGCGGCGTACACCGGGACGTCGGAGCGGTGCGGGCCCGTGCCGCCCCGGGCCCGGCGCCGTCCGGGGCCGTCGTTCGCGCCGCCGCTGTCCCGGGTCCATTCCGTCGTTCCCATGACCGGTCAACGAGAACCACCCGCTGATCGCCACTGCACCCGGTCACCCCATCACCCGGATGAGTGAAAGCGCCGGAATATCCGCTCGGCACACCCCGTTATGCGCACCATGAGCACTGTCGAGCTGACCAAGGACAACTTCGACGAGGTCGTGACCCAGAACGATTTCGTCCTCATCGACTTCTGGGCCGCCTGGTGCGGGCCCTGCCGGATGTTCGCACCGGTCTACGAGAAGGCCGCCGAGGCGAACCCGGACCTGGTCTTCGCGAAGGTCGACACCGAGGCGCAGCCGGAGCTGGCCGCCTCGTTCGAGATCCAGTCGATCCCGACGCTGATGATCGTCCGCGACCGCGTCGCCGTCTTCTCGCAGCCGGGTGCGCTGCCCGCCGCCGCCCTGGAGGACGTGATCGGCCAGGCCCGCGCGCTGGACATGGACGAGGTCCGCAAGTCCGTCGAGGAGGCCCAGCAGGGCTCCTGACCGACCGCGACCGACCGCCACCCCGGCCCCGGCGGCCCCCGCCCCCGAACGCCCCCTCCACATCTGACGACTAGTCAGTTATGGTGCCGCTTGCTGTCCAACGGACGGGAGGCGGCGATGGGGAGCAGGGACATGGCGGGGGCCGCGCCGCGTGCCGCGCGGGCCCCGGGGGCCGGAGCGGCGGCCGGCACCACGGTCGCCGAGCTGGTGCGGGCGCGCCGGCACGACCACCGGCCGGGCCTGAAATACCGCGACCTGGTCCTCACCCACCACGAGGCCGCCGCCGCGTCGGCCGCCCGCGCGGCGCTGCTGCGCGACCTGCTGCCGCCCGGGGCGCAGCCGCACGTCGGCGTCCTGCTGGACAACGTCCCGGAGTTCCCCCTGTGGCTGGGCGCCGCCGCTCTGGCGGGCGCCACCGTCGTCGGCGTCAACCCGACCCGGCGCGGCCCCGAGCTGGCCCGCGACATCGCCCACACCGAGTGCGCCCTGCTGGTCACCGAACGCGCCCACCTCCCGCTGCTCGACGGCCTCGACCTGGGACCGACGCTCTCCCGCGACCGCGTCCTGGTCGTCGACGACCCCGCCTGGGACGCGCTGCTCGCCCCCTACGCGGGCGCCGAGCCGGAACCCGCGCCGGAGGTCACGCCCGCGACCCGGATGCTGCTGTACTTCACCTCCGGCTCGACCGGCGCCCCCAAGGCGGTGATCTGCTCGCAGGGCCGCCTCGCCCACGCCGGCCGGGCCCTGGTCGACTTCCTGGACGTGGTGCCCGAGGACGTCCACTACATCTGCATGCCGCTCTTCCACGGCAACGCCGTCATGGCCAACTGGGCCCCGGCCCTGGCCGGCGGCGCCGCCGTCGCGCTGCGCCGCAAGTTCTCCGCCTCCGGGTTCCTGCCCGACGTACGGGCCCACGGCGCCACCTACTTCACTTACGTGGGCCGCGCCGTGCAGTTCCTGCTCGCCACCCCCGAGCGCCCCGACGACCGCGACCACCCGCTGCGGCACGGCTTCGGGACCGAGGCCGGGGCCGTCGACGCCGCCCGCTTCGCGGCCCGCTTCGGCGCCCCGCTCATCGAGGGGTACGGCTCCTCCGAGGGCGGAGCCGCCATCCAGCGCTCCCCCGGCACCCCGCCCGGCGCCATCGGCCGCGCCGCCCCCGGCGCCGACCTCGCCGTCGTGGACCCCGACAGCGGACGGGAGCGCCCGCCCGCCCGCTTCGACGCCGACGGGCGGCTGCTCAACGGCGACGAGGCGATCGGCGAGCTGGTCAACCGCGCCCGGAGCACCTTCGAGGGGTACTGGAGGAACGAGGAGGCCGTCGCCGCCCGGCTGCGCGGCGACTGGTACTGGACGGGCGACCTGTTCTTCCGCGACGCCGAGGGGTTCTTCCACTTCGCCGGGCGCAGCGACGACCGGCTGCGCGTCGACAGCGAGAACCTGGCCGCCGCCGTCATCGAGAACATCCTCGCCCGGTTCCCCGACGCGGCCTCGGCCGCGGTCTACGCCGTCCCGGACCCCGTCGCGGGCGACCAGGTGATGGCGACCCTCGCCCTGCACGAGGGCGCCGCCTTCGACCCCGCCGCCTTCGCCGCGTTCCTCGCCGCCCAGCCGGACCTCGGCACCAAGATGCCCCCGCGCTTCGTCCGCGTCACCCCGCGGATGCCGGTCACCGCCACCAGCAAGGTGCACCGCGTCGCGCTGCGCCGGGCGGGGTTCCGGTGCGACGACCCGGTCTGGTGGTCGCCGCCGGACGCGGGACCGTGCGGCACGCGGTACCGGCCCCTGACCGCCGCGGACCGGGCGGAACTGCTCGACCGCTACCGCGCCCAGGGCCGCGAGGCGCTCCTGGACCGCTGACCGGCGGCCGTGTCGTGCGCTCGGTCCGCCCGATGTCAGTGCCCCGCCCTAGGCTCGACAGGTGACCACTCCTGCCTCCTTCGCGCCACGCGTCGCCGTCGCCCCCGATCCGGTGGGGCACGGCGGGCGCCTGCTGGCGCTGGACGAGGAGGGCACGCCGGCCGGGACCCCCGAGCGGGTGGGCGACCTCGCCGCCGCGATCGCCGCCCGCGAGGCCTCGGGCGGCCCGCGCTGGGTGTGGGCCGCGACCGAGGACCTGTACCCCCGGCTGCTCGACCGGCTGCCGGTCCGGCCGGGCCGCTGCCACGACCTCAAGCTCGTCGAGTCGCTGCTGCTCGGCCGCGACGGGCGGCACGGGCAGCCGCGCTCGCTGGGCGCCGCCTGGGCGCGGCTGAAGGACCTGCCGGTTCCCGAGGACGCCCGGGAGGGCGCGGCCGACGATCAGCCGGTGCTCTTCGCGGCCGACCGGCACCACCTGCCGCAGGACGCCGATCCGCTGACCGCCGTCGTCGCCGTGCACGCCGAGCAGCAGCGCCGGCTCAAGGAGGGCGAGCACCCGGCCCGGATGCGGCTGCTGTGTGCCGCCGAGTCCGCGGGATCGCTGGCCGCCGCCGAGATGGGCCGCGGCGGGCTGCCGTGGAGCGCGGCCGTCCACGACGAGCTGCTGACCGGGCTGCTCGGCCCCCGCCCGGCGGGCGGCGCCCGCCCCAAGCTGCTGGGCGAACTCGCCGCGCAGGTCCAGGAGGCGCTCGGCAGCCCCGTCAACCCGGACTCCCCCGCCCAGGTGCTGCCCGCCTTCGCCCGGGTCGGCGTCCAGCTGCCGTCGACCCGCTCGTACGTGCTGCGCGAGGTCGAGCACCCGGCGGCGGCCCTGCTGCTGCGCTACAAGGAACTGTCGAGGATCCACGCCGCCCACGGCTGGGCCTGGCGCGAGCAGTGGGTGCGCGGCGGCCGCTTCCGCGCCGAGTACGTCGTCGGCGGCGTGGTCTCCGGCCGCTGGGCGACCCGGGGCGGCGGCGCGCTGCAGATCCCCCGGCTGCTGCGGTCCGCCGTCGTCGCCGACCCCGGCCACCGGCTGGTGGTCGCCGACGCCGGGCAGTTGGAGCCCCGGGTGCTCGCCGCGATGTCCGCCGACCGGGGGCTGGCCGCCGCCGCGGCCGAGGGCGACCTCTACGCGGGCATCGCGCGCACCGCCTTCGGCGGCGACCGGGCCCGCGCCAAGATCGGGCTGCTGGCCGCCATGTACGGCCAGACCAGCGGCGAGGCGGGCCAGCTGCTCGCCGTCCTGCGCCGCCGGTTCCCCGACGCGATGGGCCTGGTCGAGTCCGCCGCCCGCATCGGCGAGGGCGGCGGCGTGGTCCGCTCCCGGCTGGGCCGGACCTCCCCGACCCCGTCCTCCGGCTGGCTCGACGCGGAGGACGGCGAGGCGGCCTCGGGGTCGGGCTCCGGCTACGGCTCCGACGACGGCTCCTCACCGGACCGGAAGGCCGCCCGCTCCTGGGGCCGCTTCACCCGCAACTTCGTCATCCAGGCCAGCGCGTCCGACTGGGCACTGGCGATGCTCGCCGCCACCCGCCGCCGCCTCGCGGCGATCGGCCCGGAGCCGCAGCTCGTCTTCTTCCAGCACGACGAGATCATCGTCCACACCCCGACCGGTCTCGCGCCCCCCGTCGAAGCCGCCATCGCGGCAGCCGCCGAGGAGGCCCGCCACCTCGTCTTCGGCGACACCCCGGTCCGCTTCCCCCTGGAGACGAACGTCGTGGAGTGCTACGCCGACGCCAAGTAGCGCCGGTGGCCCGGTGGAACCGGCCGGCCGCCGGTCACTTGTCGGACGCGGCGTCGGACTCCGCGGCGTCCGCCGCCGACTCCGCGGCTCCGACGAGCTGGTCCAGGTGGGAGAGCTGCGAGCCCGAGGGGGTGGGGGCCGGGCTGTCGGCGGTGCCGTGGCCGGGGCCGCAGCCGGTGGCGAGTGCGGCGCAGAGCAGTGCGGCCGCGGCGAGCGCGGCCGCCCGGCGGCCGGCGGTCACTTCGCGGTCCCGTTGTTGTTCGCCTGGCACCAGGTGCGGACCGCCTTCAGGTCCTTCTGGCGCTGCTGGAGCGTCGGCACCAGCGACCTGCGGAGCGTCAGCCGGTCGTTCAGGTACGTCTCGATCTCGCTGTGGCCGGCCGCCTTGGCGTTGGCGACGCGCTGGGCGAGCCGGGCGACGGAGCCCTTCGTCGCGGCGTTCCCGCCCAGCCGGGCGAGCGCCTTGGTGATCCGCGCGTCGGCCTTGGGCGCGCGCTTGCAGACGCCCTTGGCGCCGTCCCCGGCCGGGGGCGCGGACGGCGTGGCGGCCGCGCTTCCCGCGGCGCCGAGCAGCACGGCGACGGCCGCGCAGGCGGCGACCGACGTCCGGGTGGTGCGAGTGGTGCGCATGGTGTCCTCCTCGACGGGCCGGGCCCGGTGCCCGGCCGCGGGACGACGCTAGGAGGGGTCTTTGTGGAAACCTTGTGGGGGCGGAGCGGTCACGGGTTCGGCCGCCAACCAGTCCCTGGGCGACGGCAGTCGGGCGTCCTTCCGACCGCTCACGGCCAGCGGCAGCCGCGCCTCGAAGCGGGCACCGCCGAGGGCGGACGGCCGGTCCGCGATCCGGACCGTGCCCCGGTGCAGCGCGATCTGCTGCGCCACCAGCGTCAGGCCGAGGCCGGAGCCGGGGCTGTCGGGGCCGCGCCGGAACCGCTCGAAGACCCGCTGCCGCAACTCCCCCGGCACCCCGGGACCGTCGTCGTCCACCGTCAGCACGGCGCTCCCCTCCTCGGTACGCAGGGCCACGTCGACGGCGCCGCCCCCGTGCGTCACCGCGTTCACCAGCAGGTTGTCGACAACCGAGCGCAGCCCCGGCTCCCAGCCGTGGACGGTGATCCCGGGCCCGCTCCGCACCGTCAGCGCCGCGTCCGGCCGGCTGCCGCGCAGCGCGGCGGCCGCCGACTCCACCACCTCGGCGAGGTCCACGGGGCCGAACGCGTCGGCCTCCACCAGGTCGCCCTGCGCCAGCGCCCTGAGCATCACCAGCAGCCCGAGCAGCCGCGCGTGCTCCCGGCTCAGCTCCGCCACCACCTCGGCGCGCTCGGCCGGGTCGAGGCCGGGGTGCCCGCCCAGCACGTCCAGGTTGATGCGCATGCTCATCAGCGGGGTGCGCAGTTCGTGCGAGGCGGCGGCGGAGAAGGAGCGGGCCGTGGCGAGCGCCTCGGCGGTGCGCGCGGCCTGCTCGTCGTAGCGGGACAGCACCGTGCGCAGCGTCCGCGCCAGGTCGTCGACCTCGGTGATCCTGGACGGCTCGTGGTCCAGCCGCGCCGCGCTCCGTCCCGGGTCGAGCCCGGCGGCCCGCCGCTGGAGCAGGCGCAGCGGGCGGACGGCGGCGGTCGCGGCGAGCCAGGTGACGGCGGCGGCCGGCGGGGCGCCGAGCAGCGCCACCATCACCACCCGCCGCCGCACGAGCCGGATCTGCGCCTGGCTCGCGGTGTCCGGCGAGAAGACCCACAGGGTGCCGGTCGCCGCCGGGCGCTTGGCGACCACCGGCACCGACAGCACCCGCCAGCCGCGCTGCCCGTCGCGGACCGTGACGGGACGGGAGGCGTCGGCGGGCAGCGTGAAGGACGGGCCGGGCTGCGGTCCGCCCGCCACGGTGCCGTCCGGTCCGACGAGCCGGATGCCGACGTCCAGCGCCGAGGTGAACAGCCGCTTCTCCTTGGCCTGCTCGGCGGCGGCCGACCGGTCGGCCGCGGTGGCGCGCAGCAGGTTGCGGGCGTCCTGCGCCATCGCCGCCGCGCGCTCCCGCAGATGGGCGTCGGCCTGGGCGTGCAGGTCGTCCGCGACCAGCCGCACCAGCAGCCAGCCCGAGGCGAGCACCAGGAGCGGGACGAGGACGCCGACGGCGATCGCGATCCGCGTCGACAGCCGCAGCGTCATCGCGTGCCCTCCGCCGGGCTGTCGCGCAGCACGAAGCCGACACCGCGCACGGTGTGCACGATCCGCGGCCGGCCGCCGGCCTCCAGCTTGCGGCGCAGGTAGCTGACGAACGTGTCGACGGCGTCGGTCCGCACCGCGAAGTCGTACCCCCAGACCCGGTCGAGGAGCAGGTCGCGGGTGAGCACGATCCCCGCGTTGCGGGCCAGGGTCTCCAGCAGCTCGAACTCGCGGCGGGTCAGGTGCAGCTCGGCGCCGTCCAGGTGCGCGGTGCGGGCCGCCGGGTCGAGCAGCAGCCCGCCGGCGCGCACGGGGTCAGCGGGCCGGGGCGGGCGGCGGCGCAGCAGCGCGTGCAGCCGCAGCACCAGCTCGTCGAGGGCGAACGGCTTGACGAGGTAGTCGTCGCCGCCCGCCTGCAGCCCGGCGACCCGGTCGGCCACCTCGTCCAGCGCCGAGAGCATCAGCACCGGCAGGTCGTTGCCGTCCTCGCGCAGCGTCCGGCACACCTCGATGCCGCTGACGTCGGGCAGCGAGATGTCCAGCACCACCACGTCCGGCGGGTCGTCGCGGACCGCGGCGAGCGCCGCCCGCCCGCCGTCCGCGTCGGTGACGCGGAAGCCGTCCAGGCGCAGCCCGCGCCCCAGCGAGCGGCGGATCGCCGCGTCGTCGTCGACGACCAGCACCCGCCCGCGCACCGCCGTCCCGTCGCCTGCTTCCCCCATGGGCAGGCACCCTACTCCCGGCCCGTCCTGGGCCGTGTCGGACACATCCCGCCCCGCCCCTCGGGCGGACGTCGCCCGGTGTCGGACACGACCTGGCCGCCCGCAGGGCTCAGAGCACGCGGCGCCGCACAAGAGCGGCGAGCACCAGGACGCCGGGGATCAGCGGCAGCCAGACCGTCACGAGCCGGTAGCCGAGGACGGCCGACGTGGCCACGACGGCCGAGGCGCCGGCGGTCACCAGGGTGAAGGCGAGGGCGGCGTCGAGCGAGCCGAGGCCGCCGGGGGCCGGCAGCCAGGCCGCCGCGGTGCTCGCGAACAGGTACGCGAGGACGATCCCGCTGACCGGCACGGGGGCGTTCAGCGACTGGACCACCGCCACCAGCACGGCGGCGTGCATCACCGGGAAGGCGAGCGAGCCGCCCCACAGCGCGGCGACCCGCGCCGACTTGCTGTGCAGCGCCCGCACGTCGACGGCCACGGTGCCGAAGAAGGCGCGCACGCGCTGCCGCACCCGGCGGGCCAGGAGCAGCAGCAGCGCGCCGCCCACGGCGCAGCCCGCCACCACGGACACGATCAGGACGGGATGGGCCGGGCCGGTCGGCGCGACCCGGTCGACCTTGAGCGCGTGCGGGAAGACGGCGAGCAGTATCAGGAGCATCGCCACGCGCACCACCGCCGCGGCCACGGCCCGCACCGCCAGCGCGGCGGCCGAGCGGCCGGGCGGCAGTCCGTGGCGCAGCAGGAACCGCAGGTTGACGGCGTTGCCGCCGACCCCGGCCGGCAGCAGGTGGTTGGCGGCGGACGCGGCGAACTGGGTGGCGAGCAGCCGTCCCGGGGGCAGTGACTCCACCACCGCGCCCTGCTGGGCGGTGGCCGAGCAGATCCACGTCATGACGGCCGCCGCTGCCGCGACGGCCAGCCATTCGCGGTCGGCGGCGCCGAGCTGGTCGGCGCTGGAGCCGATCAGCGTCCACTTCTCGCCCGCGAGGAACGCGAGGGCGAGCAGCGGGATCAGGACGGCGAGGGAGCGGACCGAGGTCCGCTGCCAACCCGGCTGCCACTTGACCCGTTCCACCTGGGCAAGTGACATGGCCCCTCCTCCGTGCAGATGGTCTCGATACGGCAACGACCGGGTAACGGCGATGCGACGGTCCGCCCAGCGTAAGCGTGTTCCGGCGCCCGGTCTCCCGCACGACCGGCTGCCGCATGGGGTGGGCGCGTTCCCGCCACTGCCTCAATTCATGCCCCGCGCACGGGAAGAGCGGGGGTCGGCGGGCCGAACAGTCCATGAAGGAGTTCACCCGGTCCCGCAGCCAAAGGGGTGACGCGCCCGGGAAACGCGAAGCCGGGCGGGGCCCCCTGCGCCCCGCCCGGCGGTCCGCGGCCGGCGCCTCACGGCACCGGTCCGGTGTGCGCTACTTCAGCTCGATCCGGAAGACCTTGTCCGCGCCGTCGGCCGCGTTGCCGTTGTTGTCGCAGTTGGTCGTCGACAGCCACAGCGCGCTCTTGCCGGGGATCTTCTCCACGGTCCGCAGCCGGCCGTACTGGTTGACGTAGTACGCGGCCGGGGTGCCCGTGGTGGTCCCGTGGACCGGGATGCGCCACAGCCGCTGCCCCTTGAGCGCCGCCATGTAGATCGCCCCGTCGGAGTAGGCGATGTCGCTGGGCGAGGCCTGCGCGACCGGCCACTGGGCCTTCGGGTTGGTCATCCCGGAGGTGGAGCAGGTGCCCTCGCAGGTGGGCCAGCCGTAGTTGGCGCCCGGGGTGATGAGGTTCAGCTCGTCGTACTTGGAGTTGCCGAACTCGGCCTCCCACAGCCGGCCCTGCGGGTCCCACGTCAGGCCCTGCGGGTTGCGGTGGCCGTAGGAGTAGACGAGCGTGCCGAACGGGTTGCCCGGTGCGGCCTTGCCCGCCGTGGTCATCCGCAGGATCTTGCCGTTGAGGGAGTTCTTGTCCTGCGCGAGGTTCGGGGTCTGGGCCTCGCCCGTGGAGGCGTAGAGGTAACCGTCGGGGCCGAACTTCAGCCGTCCGCCGTTGTGGTACTTGCTCTTCTTGATGCCGCCGACGAGCTGCGTGTAGCTCTTCAGCGTCGAGCCGTCGTAGGTCATCCGGGCGATCCGGTTGCCCTCCGCGGCGGTGTGCATCAGGTAGACGTAGTGGTCGCTGCTCCAGGCCGGTGACACCGCGATGCCGAGCAGGCCGCCCTCGCCGTCGGTGGTGACCGCGTTGGGCACGGTGCCGACCTGGGTCCGCACGCCGGCCTGGGTGAGCTTGAAGACCTTGAACGAGTCGCGCTCGGTGATCAGCGCGGAGCCGTCCGGCAGCCAGCTCATGCCCCAGGGGATCGTCCAGCCGCCGGCGACGGTCGTGATGCTGGAGGGGGTCTTGTCGCTGCCGCTGTCGGGCAGGGTCTTCGCCGTAACCTGGTTGCCGGCCGGCGAGACGTTGCCCGCCGCGTCCTTGGCCGTGACGGTGAAGGTGTACGAGGTGTCGGCGGCGAGGCCGGTGACCGTGGCGGTGGTGCCGGTGACGTCGGGGAGGATGACGTCCGTGCCGTTGTGGACGTCGTAGCCGGTCACGCCGGTGTCGTCGGTCGAGGCCGCCCACGTGAGGGAGACGCTGCCGGAGGTCGTCCCGGTGACGGCCAGGGTGCCGGGCGCGGTGGGCGGGGTCGTGTCCGCGCTGGGCGGGGTGGTGACGGCGGCCAGGTTGCTGGCCGGGGAGACGTTGCCGGCCGCGTCCCGGGCGAAGACCGTGAAGCGGTAGGCGGTGTTGGGGGTCAGCCCGGTGACGTTCTTGGCGGTGGCGGTGCCCGCCGCTTCCGCGATCTTGTTGCCGTCGTGGTAGATGTCGTACGCGGCCACGCCCGTGTCGTCGGTCGAGACGGTCCAGGCGAGCGCGGCGCTGGTCGCGGTCGTGCCGGTGGAGTGCAGGCTGCCCGGGGCGGTGGGCGGCCGGGTGTCGGCGCTGCCGCCGCCGAAGACCTGGAACTCCTGCAGCGAGTAGCCCATCGTGGGGCGGCAGCGCGCGGTGCCGGTGGTCCGGACGTAGCGGGCGGTGCCGGTGACCGCGAGGTCGTCGGTGCCGCCGTCGCCCGCGGTGGTGGAGTAGACGCTCTTCCAGGTGGTGCCGTCGGTCGAGAACTCCACCTTGTACGACGTGGCGCACGACAGGTCCCAGACCAGCTTGACCGAGCTGACGGCGGCGGCCGTGCCCAGGTCGACCGAGATCCACTGGGGGTCGACGTTCTTGACGCTCGCCCAGCGGGTCGCGCTGTCGCCGTCGAACGCGAGCTTCGCGGCGTACGTGGGGCCGCCGTCGGACGACGAGGTGGCGGGCTTGCCCTGGCTGAGCAGTACGGGTGCGGCACTGCCCGGGGCGGCGACGGCCACGAGCAGTCCGGCGGCGGTGGCGGTGACCGCTCCGGCGGCTATCGCGGCTCTGGGGGTGAAACGGCGGCGGGTGGGGGGCCTCGGCATTGCGCGTCCTCCTACAGGATCCGTGCTCGGCCCAGCATTTGTTCAAGACATGACAAATCTTCACGGCATGACGATGCACCGAGCGGACCGCGGCGGATGGGCCGAACCTCTACCGCCATGGACAGTAAAGAAACCTTCCAATTGCGTCAAGGGATCGGCCCGTACGCGGGCGGCTAAGAGCCCTGCGGGAGTTCGGCCGCGAAGAGTTCCCGGACGCGCAGCCAGGCGTCGTCCGCGGCCTCCTTGCGGTAGGTGTCCCGGACGTCGCAGAAGAAGCCGTGCGGGACCCCGGGGTAGACGGTGATCTCGTGCCGCACGCCGGCCTCCGCCAGCCGGGCGGCGATCGCGGCGCGGTCCGCGGCGGGCACGGCGTGGTCCTCGTCGCCGACGAACAGCGCCAGCCGGCCGCCGCGCTCGGCGATGCCCCCGGTGAGGCCGAGGGTCGGCTCCGGCCGGCCGAGCCCGATGTCGCGGCTGCCCAGCCAGCCCGGGTAGAACACCGCGGTCGCGGCGAGGGCGAACCGCGTGGCACCCAGGTAGGCGAGGTGCCCGCCGAAGCTGAAGCCGACCATCCCGATGGACGGCGCACCGCCGGCCCGCAGGTGCTCCACGGCCGCGCCGATGTCCGCGAGCGCCTCCTCGCGGGTGAGCCGGCCGCTGAGTTCGAGGCCCTTGCGACGCCCGTCCGGGTCGTCGGTGAAGTCGATGCCGGTGCCGGCCCGGTGGTAGAAGTCCGGCACCAGGACGGTGTGTCCGAGCCGGGCGATCCGCCCCGCGACGTCACGGACGTGCGCGGTCAGCCCGAAGATTTCGAAGGCGACGACCACGCCCGGGTGGTCGCCGGGGGCCTGCGGCCGGACCAGGTGGGCGGCCATGGAGCCGTCGTCCGACGGCAGGGTGATGCTCTCCTCGACGATCTCGTATGCCATGACCGGAGCGTAGGACGCGCCCGCGGACCCCGGCCAATAGCCGCAGCCGCAGCGGGACATCGGGTTTCCGATCCCTGCGGGCCGACCTGCCGGGCGGTCCGCCGGCCCGGCCCGCCTCACCAGCCGGTGAACGCCTCGTAGGCCGGCCCCAGCACCTCGGTCAGGTTCCGGCCGCGGACGGAGATCCCCGGGCGGCCGAGCAGCCGCAGCGCGGAGTCGGCGGGCTCCCGCCGGGGCGCGGCGGGCGGCAGCTCCTTCAGCAGCTCCTCGCGGGTGCGCCCGCGCCAGGCCAGGACGAGGTACGGATCGGCGTCGAACGCGTCGGCCAGGCTCCGCAGCACCGCGCTGAGGTGGGCGCAGGGCAGCGCCCAGTCGGGGCACGAGCACTCCATCACGAGATCCGCGGTCCGGCCGGGGAAGAGCCGCAGGCCGGCCCGGGCGAGCAGGTCCTCGGTGTCGGGGGCCAGTTCGTTGTCGAGCAGCCGGGCCCGGCACTCCGGGTCGGCGCCCATGGCCCGCGCGGCCCGGCTCCACTGGGCGGGGGTGAACTCCGCCAGCGCGATCCGCACGTCGTAGCGCGCCTGCCGCTCGCGGACCCGGGCCGTCACGGCGCCGGAATCCACGTCCAGCCCGGTCACCCCGGCGGCGGGCGGGCCCGGCGGCACGGCGGCGCCGATGGCCCGCAGCCGCTCGGCGAACCGCCGCGACCACGAACGCGCCCCGCCGGCGGGCCCCGGCCGCGCCGTCATTCGCTCACCGCGTCGGCGCCGAGGCCGACCACGTCGTACAGCGCCTCGGCCGACAGCCCCGACAGCTCCGTCAGCCAGTTCTCACCGGTGCTCACCGCCGCTTCGGCCACGGCCCGCTTCGCCTCGATCATCGCGTCGATACGCTCCTCCACGGTGCCCACGCACACGAACTTGCGGACCTGGACGTCGCGGCGCTGGCCGATCCGGAACGCCCGGTCGGTGGCCTGCTCCTCGACCGCCGGATTCCACCACCGGTCGACGTGGATGACCTGGTTGGCCGCCGTCAGGTTCAGGCCGGTGCCGCCGGCCTTGAGGGAGAGCAGGAACACCGAGGGGCCGTCCGGGTCCTGGAAGCGCTCGACCATCTCGTCGCGGGCCCGCTGGGACACCCCGCCGTGCAGGAACAGCACGTCGGTGTCCAGCCGCTCCGCCAGATGGCCGCGCAGCAGGGAGCCGAACTCGGCGAACTGCGTGAAGCACAGCGTCTTGTCGCCCTCGGCGAGCGCCTCCTCCAGCGTCTCCTCCAGCCGCGCGACCTTCCCCGAGCGCCCCGCCAGGGGCGAGCCGTCGTGCGCGAACTGCGCGGGATGGTTGCACACCTGCTTGAGCTTGCTGAGCGACGCCAGCACCAGCCCCTTGCGCTCGATGCCGCGGCTCTCCCGGATCTGCTCCAGCAGGTCCGTCACGACCGCCTGGTACAGCGCGGCCTGCTCGGCGGTGAGGTTGCACAGCACCGTCATCTCCTGCTTGGCGGGCAGGTCCCGCGAGATGGCCGGATCGCTCTTGAGCCGGCGCAGCACGAACGGCCGGACGCGCTGCCGCAGCGCCTGCGCGGCGGCGTCGCTGCCGTCCCGCTCGATGGGCACGGCGTACCGCTCCTTGAAGCGGTACGCCGAGCCGAACAGGCCGGGGTTGGCGAAGTCCAGGACGGCGTGCAGTTCGGCCAGCCGGTTCTCCACCGGTGTGCCGGTCAGCGCGACGCGGTGCTCCGCGGTCAGTTCGCGCACCGCCCGGTACTGGCGGGTGGCGGAGTTCTTGACGTGCTGTGCCTCGTCGAGGATGACGCGCCGCCACGCGATGCGCGTGAGCGCCCCGGTGTCGCGCTGCACCAGCCCGTACGTGGTGATCACCAGATCGGCGCCGGCGACCGCCTCGCGCAGCTCGGGCCCGGACAGCCGCCCGGCCCCGTGGTGGACGTGCACCCGCAGCATCGGGGCGAACCGGGCGGTCTCCCGCCGCCAGTTGCCGACCAGCGACATCGGGCAGACCAGCAGCGTCGGCCGGACCTGCCCGGCGGGCCGCTCGGCGTGCTCCACCGCGAGCAGCGCCAGCGCCTGCGCGGTCTTGCCGAGTCCCATGTCGTCGGCGAGGACGGCGCCGATCCCCAGCTGCGACAGGAACCGGAGCCAGGCCAGCCCCCGTTCCTGGTACGGGCGCAGCGTCGCGCCGAAGTCCGCGGGCAAGGGCACCGGACGCAGCCGCTGGTCGGCGGTACCGGAGAGCAGTTCGCCGAGCCGGCCGTCGGCGCTGACGGCGGCGACGGGCAGGCCGCCCGCGGTGGCGTCCGGGTCGAGCGCGATCCGCAGCAGCCGCCCGGTGTCCGCCGTCCCGCTGCCGTCGCGCTCCAGGAAGGCGAGCGCGGCGGCGATGCGGTCCGGGTCGACCTCGGTCCACTGGCCCCTGATCCGGATCAGCGGCTGCTTGGCGGCCGCCAGCTCGGCGAGTTCCGCGGCGGTCAGCGGCTGGTCGCCGAGGGCGGCCTGCCAGCGGAACGCGACGATGGCGTCCTGGTCGGCCAGGCTGTCGATGTCGACGGTGCCGGGCTGCGGGGTGCGCACGGTCAGGGTCATGCCGAGCTTCTGCGGGCGCTGCCACCAGGTGGGCAGCAGGACGCCGAAGCCCGCGTCGGCCAGCGCGGGGGCGGCGTCCCGCAGGAAGCCCAGCGCGCCGGCCCGGTCCAGCGGCAGCCCGGCGGGCCGGTTGCCGCGCAGCGCCCGGCGCAGCTCGGGGTAGGCGCGGCCGGCCCGGTCGAGGCCGGACAGCAGGGCCTCCTGGGGGCGGGCGGTCTTGCGTTCCAGGGCGCTGAGGGCAGGGCCCTGGATCCAGACGTCGTCGGCGTGGACGGTCAGCGAGGGCTCGTCGGCCGCCTGGAGCAGGAAGTCCAGCCGCCAGTTGTCGTCGGAGGGGTGGCCGCGCGGGTCGGCGGGGTCGGGACCGACCGGCTCCACGAGCCGGAAGCAGACGCGCAGCGGGCCGTGCGCGGGCGGCTCGGAGCGGTGCCAGGCCGTGAGCCGCTCCGCCAGCTCGGCCAGCTCGGCCGGGTCGGCGCCCTCGATCCGGCCGGTCGGCGAGGTGAGGGCCCGCAGCCACAGCTCGGCGGCCGTCGTGGCCGGCCGCCGGCCGCGCGCGGTGCGCAGCAGCTCGGGTTCGTCGTCGAGGACCGCGCGGGCCTCGCGGTCGGTGAGGACGTCGAGCAGGTCGGTGAGGACGGCCGCGGCGGCGCGGCCGTCGGGCCGGCCGTCGTGGTGCTCGGCGCAGCTGTCCCGCGGTGCGGCGGCGGCGAGCGCGCCGGCCTCCTGCCAGCCGGCGTCGTCGCGGACCGGGCGCCAGCGGGCGTACGGCGCTCCGGCCTCGCTGACCAGCACGGGCAGCACCCTGCCCCGTCCGACCGTGCGCCAGGCCAGGTCGTGGGCGGCGACCAGCCAGCGCAGTCCGGCGCCGTAGGGGGCGTGCGGCAGTCCGGCGGTGGCCAGCTCGCCCAGCAGCAGCGCGGCCTCCGCGGGCTCGACGAGCAGCGAGGGGACGGTCCACGGTTCGGCGGGCGCGCCGTCGGGGGCGGTGGGGCCGCCGAGCTCCGGCGAGGGCAGCGGGGCGCCGTCGCGGGTGGGGAGCAGCAGGCCGGTCGGGCCGGCGCCGGCCCGGCCCGCGAGCCAGCCGAGCGCGGCTCCGCCGTCGCCGAGCAGCTCGGCGACGGCGGGGGCGGGCAGGGCGTACGGGTGGCCCGGGGCGGGGGCCGGCGGCTGCCGGGAGTCCTCGGCCCACAGGGCGAGCCGCCGGTCCGCTCTCCACAGCGCGTGCAGAGCGAACACGGTGCGGCCTCTTCCTGCTGGGCGTGTGACGACACCCGGAAGCCTACGTGCAGGTCAGGCCGCGGGGACGGTCCACTGCTGGTTGGTGCCCCCCGCGCAGTCCCAGATCTGCAGCCGGGTCCCGTTGGCGGAACTCATCCCGGTGGCGTCCAGGCACCTGCCGGAGGCCGGATTGACCAGCGTCCCGCCGCTGCCGGGCTGCCACTGCTGGGCGCCGGTGCCGTTGCAGTCGTACAGCTGGGCCTTGGTGCCGTTGGCGGTGCCGCCCGCGGCGAGGTCCAGGCACTTGCCGAGCGCCTTGTAGGTGCCGGCCGAGGCGGTCCACTGCTGGGCCGCGCTGCCGTTGCAGTCCCAGAGCTGGACGGCGGTGCCGTTGGCGCTGCTGCCCGAGGCGACGTCGGCGCACTTGCCGCCGATGCCGGTGATCGGCCCGGTGCCGCCGGTGCCGCCACCGGAGCCCGGGGTCCCGGTCCAGGTGAAGGTCGCCGAGGCGCCGGCGGGCAGGGTGTACGCGAAGGACTGGTTGCCCCAGTTGACGCGGACGGGCTGGGCGCTGCCGGTGTCGTTGTAGGCGATGAGCGCCTTCGAGCCGTCCGGGTTGCGCCAGGCGACGTTGGGCACCGAGGTGTTGGCGGTGGACGCGATCCGGTACGCGCCGGGCTTCACGAACTTGGTGAGGTGGCCCATCGTGTAGTACTCGACGGTGTAGTCGACCTGTCCGCTGCGGCTGTCGCCGTTGTGCACGGTGACCAGGCCGGTGCAGGTGCCGCAGCCGCCGTTGTGCGGTCCCATGTTCTGGTCGACGGCCAGGCTCCACTTGACCCAGCTCTGGCCCCAGTTGCGGGTGTAGTCGATCAGGTTGTGCATGTCCTCCTTCTGCTGGTTGGCGATCCAGGTGCCGCCGGAGTGCTCGGTGTCGAACGCCTTCACCGTCGGGTACCTGTTGTGGACGGCGGTCTGCTGGGCGACGTCGCCGCCGTAGCCGTGCCAGGCCATGCCGCCGAAGTTCGGGTCGTTGCGGATCGCCGCGTCGTCGAGGGTGGGGGCGGCGAAGGCGTCGTACTGGTCCCAGTTCCAGTCCAGCGCCAGGACCTTGGTGGACAGTCCGGCGGTGTGCAGGGCCGGCAGCAGGTTGTTCTTGGTGAAGAACGCCAGCCCGGCGCCGTTCCACTGCATGGACGGGTAGCCGCCGCAGCAGGTGGGCTCGTTCTGCGCCGAGATGTAGTCGACCGGCACGCCGGCCGCCTGGTAGGCCTGCAGGTACTTCGTGAAGTACTGGGCGTAGGCGGCGTAGTACTGGGACTGGAGCCAGCCCAGGCTCATGCTGCCGTTGTCCTTCATCCAGGCCGGCGCGCTCCAGGGCGTGCCCATCACCTTGACGGCGGGGTTGAGCTGGCGGGCCTGCTTGGTCAGGGGCACGACGTCGGCCAGGTCGTGGGCGATGGAGAAGCGCGCGAGGCCCGGGTCGGTCTGCCCGCTGGGCAGGTCGTCGTAGGTGTAGTTCGAGCGCGCCAGGTCGGAGGCGCCCATGGGGTTGCGCAGGAAGCCGACGCCGATGCCGTTCACCGGGTCGAAGAGCTTCTTCATCACCGCGTCGCGGGTGGCGGCCGACAGCGCTCCGCTGGAGTTCATCAGCCAGGCGGCGGTGTCGGTGAACGACGCGCCCCCGCCCTCGAACTGCTGGTAGCGGGTGTTCTCGTCGACGGTGACGGACTGGCCGGAGCCGCTGCCCGCGGTGAAGGCGATCGGCGCCTGCTGTTCGAGCCCCTTGACGACGTTGCGGCCGCCGGAGTCGGAGGTGGTGGTCAGCCACACCTGGACGCTCTCGCCCGCCGCCTGCGCGGTGAGCGGAGTGGCCAGCATCGGGGTGACGACGGCGACGGCCGAGGCCAGCAGGCCGGCGGCGGCGCGGGCGAGCCCGGTGCGGAGGAACCTGGTACTGCCCGTGTGGGGACGGGTGCGTGAGCGCATGGGTCGGTTGCCTTTCTACGGCACTTGCCCTGGTGCGTGACTTAATTCAGCACTTGATTTACCGCTTAGTTCGAGGCGTGAGTTAACTCGGGCGACTTGAGCACGTCAAGGCTTCGCACAGGAACGGCCGCTTCCGCACCCGCGGGCGCCCCGAGCCGGCGGTGCGGACACCTTTCGACCTGACGCACCGTCATGAGACGGTGCGCCCATGACCCCACCCGCGACGCACGCCCCGCTGCACGGCAGGACCGCCCTCGTCACCGGCGCCTCCCGGGGGATCGGGCTGGCCGTCGCGCACGCCCTGGCCCGGGCCGGGGCCGCGGTCCTGCTGACCGCGCGCGACCCGGACGGCCTGCGCGCCGCCGTCGCGGAGGTACGGGCCCGCGGCGGCCGGGCCGCCGGCCTGGCCGGATCGGTGGGCGACCCCGCGCACGGGCAGGCGTGCGTCACGCGCGCGGTCGAGGAGTTCGGCGGGGTGGACATCCTGGTCAACAACGCCGCCACCAACACGCCGCTCGGCCCGCTCGTCGACATCGACCCGGACGCCTGGCGCGACAGCTTCGCCGTCAACGTCGAAGGCCCCCTGCGGCTGGTCCAGTGCGCGTGGCGCGCCTGGATGCGGGAGCACGGCGGCACGGTGGTGAACATCTGCACCGAGGGGACCCACGGCGTCGGCCCCAACATCGGCGCCTACGGCACGAGCAAGGCCGCGCTGCTCCACCTCACCCGCCAGCTCGCGGGCGAACTCGCCCCGGCCGTCCGGGTCAACGCCGTCTCCCCCGGTCTGATCCGCACGGAGATGGCGCGCTTCGTCTGGGAGGACGCCGAGCCGCAGATCGCCGCCGGGCTGCCCCTGGGCCGGATCGGCGAGCCGGAGGACGTCGCGCGCGCCGTCCTGTGGCTGGTCTCCGACGACGCCCGGTGGATCACCGGGACGGACCTGGTGGTCGACGGCGGCACCCGGGTGCGCGGCGCGCGCACCGGGTCCGGCGCCGCCTACACCGTCCACGAGCGGCTGCGCGCGCACGGCGGGTGACCGCGCGGGACGGTGCGGGACGGTGCGGGACGGTGCGGGTGCCGGTCAGAACACCGGCGGCACGACGCAGTCGATCAGGTGCGGGCCGGGCTCGGCCAGCGCGCGCTCGAACTGGGCGGTGAACTCCTCGGCGGTGGTCGCCCGGGTCGCCGGCACGCCCATCCCCGTGGCCAGGGCGACGAAGTCGAGCGCCGGGCCGGACAGGTCGAGCAGCCGCCGGGCGCGCTCGCCCGCCGCGGCGGCGCCCACCTGCCGCAGCTCCAGGTTGAGGATCGCGTAGGAGCCGTTGTTGAACACGACGGTGGTCACGTCGAGCCCTTCGCGCGCCTGCGTCCACAGCGCCGAGACGGTGTACATCGCGCTGCCGTCCGCCTCCAGGCACACCACCGGACGGCCGGGGCAGGCGACCGCCGCGCCGGTCGCCAGCGGCAGGCCCTGGCCGATCGCGCCGCCGGTGAGGGTGAGCCAGTCGTGCCGGGGCGCCCCGGCCGTCGCGGCGGGCAGCCACAGCCCCGAGGTGTTCGCCTCGTCCACGACCACCGCGCCCTCCGGCAGCAGCGCCCCGATCGCCTGGCACGCGGCCTCGGCGGTGAGCGGGCCGGTGGGCCGCTCCGGACGCGGCCGGGCCGCGGGCGCCGGGTCCCCGTCCCCCGCGTCCCCCGCCACCTCGTCCGCGAGCCGCCGCAGCGCCGCGGTGACGTCCTCACCGGCGGCGGCCAGCTCCCGCGCCTCGCAGCCCTCCGGCACCAGGTCGCCCGGCTTGCCGGGGTAGGCGAAGAACGACACCGGTGAGCGGGCGCCGGCCAGGATCAGGTGCCGGACGCCGGCGAGCTGCGCGGCGGCGAAGTCCGCGAGGTAGGCCAGCCGCTCGACCTCCGGCAGCCCGGCGCCGCGCTCCAGCCGCGCGGGGAAGGTCTCGCAGAGCATCTTCGCCCCGGTGGCCGCCGCGATCCGGGCGGCGGCCAGCAGCCCGGCCTCCCGCGTCGCGCCGCCGCCGAGCAGGATCGCCGCGGGCTCGCCGGACCGCAGCGCCTTGGCGGCGGCCGCCACGGCCGGCTCGGACACCGGGCCCGGCCCGTCGCCGCGCAGCCGGGCGAGGGCCGTCGCGGACGGGCCCGGCTCCGACCAGGAGACGTCGGCGGGGAGGATGAGCGTGGCGACCGCGCCGTCGGACCCGCTCGACGCGGCGATGATCGCCTCGGTGGCGTCCAGCCGCAGGTCGGCGCCGTCCGTCGTCCTGCGCACCCAGCCCGAGACTGTGCCCGCGAGCGCGTCGATGTCGGATTCCAGGGGGGCGTCCAGCGGCTTGTGGGCCAGGGCGTGGTCGCCGACGATGTTGACGACGGGGCTGTGCGCCCGGCGCGCGTTGTGCAGGTTCGCCAGGCCGTTGGCGAGCCCGGGGCCCAGGTGCAGCAGGGTGCAGGCCGGCAGGCCGGTCATCCGGGCGTAGCCGTCGGCCGCGCCGGTGGCCACCCCCTCGAACAGGCAGAGCACGGCCCGCATCCGCGGGACGTCGTCGAGCGCGGCGACGAAGTGCATCTCGGACGTTCCGGGGTTGGCGAAGCACACCTCGACCCCGCCGTCGACGAGCGTACGGATCAGGGTCTGCGCGCCGTTCGGCATGGCGTTCCGCCTCTGTTCTGGTCTGCCGCGGTTCCGGGTGCGGGGGTCTGGTCACGGTCCTGGGCGCCGCGCCGTCACCGCGCCCGGCACCAGGGGCGATCCTCCCCCGCGGCCGCCCTCCGCGGTAGACCCCGCCGCCCGGTCCGCCCCGGTCAGCGCAGGACGCAGTCCCCGCACAGGCCGCCGCCCGGGACCCGGTAGTACAGGCAGCAGCTGCGCCGCACGAACCCGACCGTGGCGCGGTCCAGGGTCCCGGTGCCGTGCAGCGGCGGCTCCCGGAAGAGCCGCTCGGCGAGGTCCAGGGAGCCGCGCGCCCGCTCGGTCCGGCCGTGCGCGACGCACCAGGTGTGCAGCACCCGCAGCGAGCCGGCCAGCGCGGAGCCGGCGTTGCCCCACAGCAGGCCGTCGGCGACCGGGCCGGCCTCCCGGGTCGCGCGGTGCAGCGGGACCAGGTGCCCGGCCAGCACCGCGTCGGCGAGCTGCCCGGCGAGGTCGCCGGAGCCGGGGAGGGCCGAGGGGTGCGGCAGCCACAGCTCGTCCGGGGCGCTGAGCGCGGGGTTCCACCACAGGCGGTCGGCGGCCAGGTCGGGGACCCGGTCCGCCAGGACGGCGGCGCCCAGTGCCACCGACCACAGCCGGGCCGCCAGCCCCTGGAAGGCCAGCGAGGCGCCCACCCGCAGTTCCGGCGTGCCCAGCCGCACGGCGACGTCCGCCGCCCGCTCCCGGACGGGGTGCGGCGTGTCCGGGGCCGCGCCGGCGGCCGCGTCCGGGGCCGGTGCCCCGTAGACCTCGGCGAGCGGCCGGTAGCCGTGCGCCCGCGGCCGGCCGGGCCCGGTCCTGACGGCGAAGAACGGCCCCACTTCCGCGACATCCCGCAGCGTCCTGTCCATGTCCCGATCATGGCGCACCCGCCGGGCCGCGAACGGGCCGGGCCCGAGGCCCTATTGCCGGACCAACATCCGATCCCGACAATGCTCATGACAATGCCGAACGAACCTTCGGTCTGGAGAGGACCCCCACATGAAACGACCTCTCGTCGGTGTCTTAGCCGCCCTGCTGCTCGGCGGCGCGGCGCTGACAGGCACCGGTGCGGCGTCCGCCTCGGCCACAAGCCGGGATGCGGCGCCCGCACCTGCCGCGAAGGCGGCCGTCGCGGTCAACTTCGCCGGCACCGTGGCACTCAGCAACTGTTCGGGCTCGGTCGTCAAGATGCCGACGTCCGTGCCCACCGACCCCGCGATCGTCATGTCGAACGGGCACTGCCTGTCCGGCGGCTTCCTCGATCCGGGCGAGTCCATCGTCAACGTCGCGTCCAGCCGGACGTTCAGCCTGCTCAACTCGGCCGGGACCAAGGTCGCCACCCTGCGGGCCACCAAGATCGCGTACGCGACCATGACCGACACCGACATCTCGCTCTACCAGCTGAACACCACGTACGCCCAGATCCAGTCCAGCTACGGCATCGCGGCACTCGAACTCTCCGCGAGCCACCCCGTCGCCGGAACCGCGATCAAGGTGGTGTCCGGCTACTGGAAGCGGATCTACAGCTGCAACATCGACGCCTTCGTCTACCGGCTGCACGAGGACAGCTGGGTCTGGAAGGACTCGGTCCGCTACACCTCCGCGTGCAATACCATCGGCGGCACCTCGGGTTCCCCGGTGGTCGACGTCGCGACCGGCAAGGTCGTCGCCATCAACAACACGGGCAACGAGGACGGCGGACGCTGCACCCTCGACAACCCGTGCGAGGTGGACCAGAACGGCAACATCACCGTGCACCAGGGCATCAACTACGCCGAGCAGACGTATCTGATCACCCAGTGCGTGAGCGCCGGCAACAAGATCAACCTGAGCCTGCCGGGATGCACCCTGCCCAAGCCGTGAGCTGAGGCGGCCCCGGCACACAGCGCCGCTCCCCGGACCTGGGATCCGGGGAGCGGTGACGGCCCCGCACCCGCGCCCTTCACCCGTGCCTACGCGTCGAACCAGGTCAGCAGCTCCGCACGGTCCGCGGCCGTGAGCGGCTCCGGCGACCACCGCGGGGCGCGGTCCTTGTCGACCAGCGCGGCCCGCACGCCCTCCGTGAAATCGTGGGCGCGGGCGGTACGGCAGGCCAGCCGCAACTCCCGGTCCAGGCAGGCGCCGAGGTCGGAGTCGGCGCCGCGCCGCAGCAGCTCGAAGGTCAGGAACAGGCTCGTCGGCGACATGCGCCGCAGCCCGGCCAGCGTCTCGGCCGCCCAGTCGCCGTCCTCGGCCGCCAGCCGCTCCAGGACCTGCGGCAGGTCGGGGGCGGAGAAGCAGCGCTCGACGGCGTCCAGGTGCGCGCCGAGCTCGGAGACGGGCGGCACCACCGCGAACCGGTCGAGCGCCGCGGCCGGCTCGTCGCCGCCGGTCAGCACCGCCTCCAGCGCGGCCAGTTCGCTGGAGGGCACGTAGTGCGTGGCGAGCCCGCAGCCGACGGCGGCCGCGCCCGGGATCCGCGCGCCCGTCAGCCCCAGGTACCGGCCGACCGAGCCGGGCAGCCGGGGCAGGAAGTAGCTCGCCCCGATGTCGGGGAAGAACCCGATGGCCGTCTCGGGCATGGCCAGTGCCGCCCGCTCCGTCACCACGCGCGCCGTGCCGTGCACGGAGATGCCCAGGCCGCCGCCGAGCGCGAAGCCGTCGATGATCGCGGTGTACGGCTTGGGATACCCGGCGATCAGCGCGTCGAGCGCGTACTCCGCGGCGAAGTACTCCCGCACGGCCGCGTGGTCGCCGCGCAGGCTCGCCTCCCGGATCGTCCGGATGTCGCCGCCCGCGCAGAACGCCTTCGGCGAGGTGCTGCGGACGACGACCGACCGGATCTTGTCGTCCTCCCGCCACGCCTCCAGGGCCCCGGTCATCGCGCGGACCATGGTCAGGTCGAGCGCGTTGAGCGCCTCGGGGCGGTCCAGGGCGAGGACGCCTGTGCCGTGGGCGGCGTGCGTCTGCACGGGGAGGTACATGGTGCTCCGTGGGTTCTCCGCGGCCGCGTCGCGCGCCCGCGTCCGGTCGTGGGCCGTCCGTCGGTGATCCTCAGTCCACCCCGACAATACGCAGCACCAGCGCGCCGCCGAGCAAGGTCACCAGGGCGGTGGCCACGTACAGGCCCGGATACCCCCCGAGGTGGGCGACGATCGGCGCGGCGACGGCGGGGGCCAGCACCTGCGGCCCCGAGTTGGCGATGTTGATGACGCCGAGGTCCTTCGCGCGGTCGGCGGCGGACGGCAGCACCTGGGTGATCAGCGCCTGGCCGACGGCCAGGTACACGCCGAACCCGGCGCCCAGCACGGCGGCGGCGACCATCACGGCCGTCCAGGTGTGGGCGGCGGCCAGCAGCAGGGCCGCCACCGCCATGACCACGCTGCACACGACCACGAACACCTTGCGGCGGCCGACCCGGTCCGACGCGAAGCCCGCCGGGATCGCGGTCAGGGTCGCGGAGGCGGTGTAGATGACGGTCAGCACCAGCACGCCGGTGTCCGGGTCCGGGTGGTGCACCTCGTCGGTGAGGTAGAAGAGCAGGTAGAGCGTGCCGAGGGCGTTCCCGAGGTTGATCAGGAACCGGCTGAGCCAGGCCCAGCCGAAGTCCGGGTGGGCGCGCGGGTCCACCCACAGCCCGGTGAGCAGCGTCCGGACGCGGAGGGCGGGGCGCAGCGCGCGCGGCAGGACCGGTTCGCGGAAGCAGAGCACGTACGGCAGGGCCAGCGCGACGGCGAGCAGCGCGGTGAGCAGGTAGCCGGGACCGACGCCGGAGACGGCGGTGGTCACCAGCAGCGCACCGAGCACCAGGCCGAGGGACTGCATGATGCCCGTCCAGCCGGAGACCGCGGCGCGCTGCCCGACCGGCACCTGGTCGACCACCGGCGCCGTGACCCCGGCGAGCATCGCGTTCAGACCGCCCTGCGCCAGGCACCAGCCGGCGACGATGCCGGGCAGGGTGTGCTGCGCCGCGGTGACCAGCAGCCCGGCGGCGCCCGCGAGGGCGCCGCCGACGATCCACGGCCGGCGCCGGCCCCAGCGCCCGGTCGTGCGGTCCGACAGGGCCCCGGCCAGCGGGTTGACGACCACGGCGACGAGCGCGCCGGCGCCGGTCACCCACGCCAGGTCGGTCCCCTTGTGCGCCGCGTCGAGATGTTCCAGCTGCAGCGGCAGCAGGATCTGGATCGGGGTGAAGAAGGCCATGAACACCGCGAGGCTCGCCAGGCTCAGCGCGGCCGTCCAGCCGGCCCGCACCCGGACGGTGGGTTCGTCGAGCGCGGCCGGCGGCCGGGCGGACACCGCGCGCATGAGCCCTCCTCAGTTCACAAGAACATGAGTAGCGCTCATGTTGGCGCGAGTGTAGCCACGCCGCCCGGCCCCGCCAAGGGGTCTCACCCGGCGGCGGCCCCCGCTCCGCCGGCGCGGTGGGCGGCGATCAGGTCGCGGTACCAGGCGTACGACGCCTTCGGCGTGCGGCGCTGCGTCGCGAAGTCGACGTGCACCAGGCCGAAGCGCTGGCTGTACCCCTCGGCCCACTCGAAGTTGTCCAGCAGGGACCAGGTGAAGTAGCCGCGGACGTCCACCCCCTCCGCGACGGCCGCGGCGAGCGCGTCGAGGTGCCCGGCGAGGTAGTCGATCCGGGGCTGGTCGGCCACGGTGCCGTCCGGGGCCGGGACGTCCGCGACCGAGCAGCCGTTCTCGGTGATCGTGACCGGCGGCAGCGCCGTCCCGTACCTCTCGCGCAGGCCGACCAGGAGTTCCCGCAGGCCGTCGGGGACGACCGGCCAGCCGAAGGCCGTGCGCGGCACGCCCTCGATCTCGGCCTCGGCGAAGGGGAGGCCGGGGTCCGTGGGGGCGGCGATCCGGGTCGGGTTGTAGTAGTTGACGCCCAGGCCGTCCAGGGGCGCCCCGGCGATCAGTTCGAGGTCGCCGTCCCGGACGCTGCCCCCCAGGTCGGGCAGGACGCCGAAGGCGCCGAGGTCGGGGTAGCGGCCGAGCAGCAGCGGATCGAGGAAGAGGCGGTTGTGCAGGGCGTCGTACGCGGCGGCCGCCGCCGCGTCGGCCTCGCCGTCGCCCGCCGCCCGGACCGGGGTGAGGTTGTTGGCGATCATCACCTGCCCGCCGCGTTCGCGCAGCGCCGTCGCGGCCAGGCCGTGGCCGAGCAGCTGGTGGTGGGCGGCCGGCAGCGCGTCGAGCATCAGGGTGCGGCCGGGGGCGTGGATGCCGAGCGCGTACCCGAACACCATGTGCACGAAGGGCTCGTTGAGCGTGATCCAGGCCGGGACGCGGTCGCCGAGGCGGTCCGCGACCAGGGCCGCGTAGTCGGCGAAGCGGTACGCGGTGTCGCGGGCGAGCCAGCCGCCGCCGTCCTCCAGGGCCTGCGGGAGGTCCCAGTGGAAGAGCGTGGGCAGCGGGGTGATCCCGGCGGCCAGCAGGTCGTCCACCAGCCGGTCGTAGAAGGCGAGCCCGGCCGGGTTGACCGGCCCGCCCCCCGCCGGCTGCACCCGGGGCCACGCGATCGAGAAGCGGTAGCCGTCCAGGCCGAGGCCCCGCATCAGCGCGATGTCCTCGGCGTGCCGGTGGTAGTGGTCGCACGCGGTCCGCCCGGTGTCGCCGTTCTTGACGGCGCCGGGGCGGGCGGCGAAGACGTCCCAGACCGAGGGGCCGCGCCCGTCCTCGTCGACCGCCCCCTCGATCTGGTACGCGGCGGTGGAGACGCCCCAGCGGAAGCCTGCGTGCAGGTCGAGACGATGCGCCATGTCCGATCCCCTCCTACGTCAGAATATGAGCCATCCTCATATTAGGGCGCGTTCCGCCGGAGATCGCGGTGGATCCGTCTCTCACGGTCGGTAGACCGCGCCGGGCTCGGGGCGGGCGGGCGCGAGGAGCTGCGAGACGGTGACGAAGGTGTAGCCCTGCTTGCGGAGCTCGGTGATGATCCGCCCGACGGCCGGGATGGTGCCGGCGTACCGCTCGTGCAGCAGGATGATCCCGTCGCGCTCGGTCTGGTCGAGGACCCGCTTCGTGATCAGGGCGCTGTCCGTGGTCGAGAAGTCCTTCGCCGTCACGCTCCACAGGATCTGCGCCAGGCCCAGCTCCTTCATGATCTTCGAGACCTCGTCGTTGGTGGCACCGCCCGGCGGTCGCATGAGGGTGGGGGCACGGCCCGTCGCCTTCCTGATGTCCTCCTGGACCGGCGCGATCTCGGCGCGCACCTCGTCCGGGGTGAGCTCCGTGAGGTTCTTGTGCGACCAGGTGTGGTTCCCGATCTCGTGCCCCTCCTCGGACATCCGGCGCACGGTGGCGGGATACGTGCGGGTGTGGCCCTCCCCCTGCAGGAAGAAGGTGGCCGGCACCTTCTCGCGCTTGAGGAGGTCCAGCAGCCTGGGCGTCGGCTCGCTGGGACCGCCGTCGAAGGTGAGCGCCACGCACGTGGCGGTGCGGCAGTCCACCGGCGTCACGGGGGCGCCGCCGGCGGCGGAGGCCGCGTCCTCGCGCGCGCCCGCGGGTGACCGCACGCCGTTCAGCGTGCTGCAGGAGGTGGCGACCTGCGTCGTGAGACCGACGAGCAGCAGCGCGGCCACCGCCTTCGCGACCCGGGTGCGGGCGAGGGATCCCCCGGCACGCGCCGGACGGCGGACGGCGGCGGGAAGCGCGGGACTCATACAGATCCTCTCGGTGCTGCAGTGCGGCGGTGCGGTGGTGCCGCGGTGCCGCTGCGCTGCGTGATGTGGCGTCCGGTCCGGACGGGTGGGATGCGATCCGACTATCGCATCTCCGCACCGACCACGGTACGGACCTGCCCGGGGCACACCGCGCGAGCGGCCGTCCGGCAGAGTGGCCCCATGCGCGAACACCCTCCGACCGCCGGCTCCGCCGCTCCCGCCACCGTCCGCCGCACCCCGGTGCAGCGCCGCAGTGCCGAACGGGTCGAGCGCATCCTCGGCGCGTGCGCGGCGCTGCTGGACGAGGTCGGCTACACCGCGCTGACCACGAAGGAGGTGGCCCGCCGGGCCGAGGTGCCGATCGGCACCCTTTACCAGTTCTTCCCCGGCAAGGACGGGCTGCTCGGCGCGCTCGCCGCCCGCAACCTGGAGCGCTACACCGACCGGCTGTCGCGCCGGATGGCGGCCGAGTCCCCCCGGGACGTCGCCGCCCTGGTGGACCTGGCCGTCGAGGAGTTCGTCGCGATGCGGCGGGCGGTGCCGGGGTTCGGCGTCGTCGACTTCGGCGCCGTGGGCCGCGAGGACCCCGCCGCCCGGCACCTGCTCGACACCGAGCTGGACAACAACACCGCCGTCGCCGACCGGCTGTGGGCCCTCACCGACGGCCTGCTGGACCCCGCCACGTCCCGGCTGGCCGGTCGCGTCGCCCTGGAGTGCGCCGACGCCGTCCTGCGGCTCGCGTTCCGCACCGACCCGGACGGCGACCCCGCGCTGATCTCCGAGTGCAAGCGGGTGCTGCGCCGCTATCTCACGGGTCGGACGGAGTGAGGCGGGAGGGCACGTGCGGCGGCCCGCGCTGCTAGGGTCGGCGTGAGCCGTGACTGGCGCTTGGATGGGACCGACCATCGGGGAGCGGCTCCGTCTCCTGACGATGTGATGCCGCGCGCCTGGGCCGTCCCCTTCTCCTCCAGGAGGCCCGCATGGCCGCAGAACCGTCGTCCTTCAGCATCAAGCCCGGCGAATCCACCGAGTCCACCGCCTTCCGCAGCGCCCTGGACGTCATCCGGGCCGTGGAGCCGCGCGTCGCGGACGCCATCGGCGCCGAGGTCGAGGACCAGCGCGCCCAGCTCAAGCTCATCGCCAGCGAGAACTACGCCTCCCCCGCCGTCCTGCTGACCATGGGCAACTGGTTCAGCGACAAGTACGCCGAGGGCACCGTCGGCCGCCGCTTCTACGCGGGCTGCCGCAACGTCGACACCGTCGAGGCGCTCGCGGCCGAGCACGCCCGCGAGCTGTTCGGCGCGAGCCACGCCTACGTCCAGCCGCACTCGGGCATCGACGCCAACCTGGTCGCCTTCTGGTCGGTGCTCGCCCAGCGGGTGGAGAGCCCGGCGCTGGAGCGGGCGAAGGTCCGGCACGTCAACGACCTGAGTGAGCGGGACTGGGCGGCGCTGCGCCGCGAGCTCGGGGACCAGCGGATGCTGGGCATGTCGCTCGACGCGGGCGGCCACCTGACCCACGGCTTCCGGCCCAACATCTCGGGCAAGATGTTCGACCAGCGCAGCTACGGCACCGACCCGGCGACCGGGCTGCTGGACTACGACGCGCTGCGCGAGACCGCGCGCGAGTTCCGCCCGCTCATCCTCGTCGCCGGCTACTCCGCCTACCCGCGGCTGGTCAACTTCCGCATCATGCGGGAGATCGCCGAGGAGGTCGGCGCGACGCTGATGGTCGACATGGCGCACTTCGCGGGCCTGGTCGCGGGCAAGGTGCTCACCGGCGACTTCGACCCGGTGCCGCACGCCAACATCGTCACGACCACCACCCACAAGTCGCTGCGCGGCCCGCGCGGCGGCATGGTCCTGTGCGACGCCGAGCTGGCCGAGCACGTGGACCGCGGCTGCCCCATGGTGCTCGGCGGCCCGCTGCCGCACGTGATGGCCGCCAAGGCGGTGGCGCTCGCCGAGGCGCGCAGGCCCGACTTCCAGGACTACGCCCGGCGCATCGTCGACAACGCCTCCGCCCTGGCCGAGGGGCTGCTGCGGCGCGGCGCCTCGCTGGTGACCGGCGGCACCGACAACCACCTGGTGCTCGCCGACGTCTCCGGCTACGGACTCACCGGCCGCCAGGCCGAGGCCGCGCTGCTGGACGCGGGCATCGTCACCAACCGCAACTCCGTCCCGCAGGACCCGAACGGCGCCTGGTACACCTCCGGCGTCCGCATCGGCACCCCGGCCCTCACCACCCGCGGGCTCGGCGTGCGGGAGATGGACGAGGTCGCGGGCCTGATCGACACCGTGCTCGCCAACACCCGCCCCGGCACGACCGCCGCCGGCACCCCGTCCAAGGCGAGCCACGTGCTCGACGCGTCGGTGGCCGACCAGGTCGCCGCGCGCTCCGCCGAACTGCTCGCCGGCTTCCCGCTCTACCCGGGCGTCGACCTCAGCGAGGGCTGAGCCGGGTCGCCCTCCCCCGGCAACGGCGGCGCCACCTGCCGCACTCCCCAGCGGAGACCGAGGCCGGGACAGGGATCGAGCCCGTCACCGCCCCCGCATGACGTGGCAGCGGCCCGGCCGGGAGACCCCGACCGGGCCGCTGCCGGAGAACCGGTGCCGCCCTACCTGCTGCGGGCGTACTTGCGGCTGATCGCGTTGTAGACGCCCTGGGCCTCGGGGCCCAGGTGCGGGCCTGCCAGCCAGGTGTCGTCGGCCGGGCCGATCGACGTGTTCGACACCAGGGCGGTCCTGCCGTTCGGCATCGTGGCGAACCAGCCGCCGCCGGAGGAACCGCCGGTCATCGTGCAGCCGATCCGGTACTCGGTCGGCATGCTGGGGCTCATCGACAGCCGGCCGGGCTTGCCGATGCAGTCGAACATCCGGGCGCCGTCGTACGGCGCCGCCTGCGGGTAGCCCCAGGCGCCGATGCCGCTGAACAGCGTCGGCGACGGGGCGCCGAACCACACCGGCAGTGAGGCGCCGACGGTCTCCTGCAGCGACTTGCCGCCGCCGTTCTCCGGCTGCACGTGCAGCACCGCGAAGTCGTACGGCGAGCCGCCGCCCCCGGAGTGGGTGCCGGTGGCGATCCACTGCGAGGAGGTCTGCGCCCAGTCGGCCCACCAGGCGCCGTACGGGGTGCGGTTGCGCTGCGGCGAGTTGTAGACCCGCGAGGCCGCCAGGCCGTTGTCGTTGTACGACGGGACGAACATGATGTTGCGGTACCAGCCGCCGGTGGAGCCGGCGTGGACGCAGTGGCCGGCCGTCCAGACGAGGTTGGACTTGCCGGGGTGCGCCGGGTCGTCGACGACGGTGCCGGAGCAGACCTTCGGTCCGGTGGGGCTGTCGAAGAAGATCTTGCCGACCGGTGCCGCGTGCTGGTGGTACGGGCGGGCGACCTCCTTGGCCGCCACCGGGCGCGGGGCGGGGTCGGTGGTCCCCTGGTCCGAGCCGAAGTTCGTCTGGACGGTGTTGGTGTTGTCCTTCGCCTCGGACATCCGGGTCGGCTTCCACAGGTCCTTGATGACCGGGTTGGCGAAGTCGGCCGCCTCACGCGCCCACTTGTCCCAGTTCTTCCAGTCGCCCTGCTTCCACTTCTCCAGGTCCTTGATGCTGGTGGGCAGACCCTTGGGAAGCTTCGCGGCGGTGCCGGTGTCCGCCGTGGCCGGGGTGCTGGCAGCCGCGGTCGGCTTCGCCGCCGCGTCGCTGTCGTCAGGGCCGCAGGCGGTGGCGGTGAGTGCGAGCAGCGCGGTCACCGCCGCCGCTGTGCGGGCGGACCGTCGTATGGATGGCATTGAGTTGTTCCCCCATGTACGTGCTTCTCTGTGCGTTTCCTGTGTCGCCCCCACCGGGGGCGGCCCCCACTATGCCGCCCCTCCGCCGGAATTCGATCAGCGGGCCGTCGTTGTCACAGAACCGTTTCACGGTGCGCGCAATCCTCACGTCCCGTAGACCGGCTGCGGCGGTTCCGCGTCCGCCAGCAGCTTCAGCGCGGTCTCTCCGGCCTCAGCCGGGGTCCACCGGGCGCCCTTGTCGGCCGTCGGTCCCGGCCGCCAGCCCTCCATGACGGTGATCCGGCCGGCCTCCGTCTCGAAGACCCGCCCGGTGACGGCGGCCGAGGCCGCGGAGCCGAGCCAGACGACCAGCGGGGAGACGTTCTCCGGCGCCATGGCGTCGAAGGCGTCGCCGCCGGGCGCGGCCATGGTCTCGGCGAAGGCCCGCTCGGTCATCCGGGTACGGGCGGCGGGCGCGATGGCGTTGACGCGGACGCCGTAGCGGGCCATCTCGGCCGCGGCGACGAGTGTCAGGCCGATGATCCCGGCCTTGGCCGCCGCGTAGTTGCCCTGCCCGACGCTGCCCAGCAGTCCCGCCCCCGAGCTGGTGTTGACCACCCGGGCGTCGGGCACGCGCCCCGCCTTCGCCTCGGCGCGCCAGTGCGCGGCGGCGTGCTTGAGCGGCAGGAAGTGGCCCGTGAGATGGACGCGCAGCACCGCGTCCCAGTCGTCCTCGTCGAGGTTGACGAGCATCCGGTCGCGCAGGAACCCGGCGTTGTTGACGAGGGTGTCGAGCCGGCCGAACGCGTCGACCGCGGTGGCGATCAGGGCGGCCGCCCCGGCCGCGGTCGCGATGTCGTCGCCGTTGGCGACCGCTTCGCCGCCCCGCGCCCGGATCTCGTCCACGACCTGCTGGGCCGGACCCGTCGAGCCCCCCGCGCCGTCGAGGCCGACCCCGAGGTCGTTGACGACGACGCGCGCGCCCTCAGCCGCGAAGGCGAGGGCGTGGGCGCGGCCGAGACCGCGGCCCGCTCCGGTGACGACGGCGACCCGGCCCGCGCAGATTCCGGCTTCGGTCATGTCAGCTCTCCTTGTTCGCGGTCGACGGTGGCGTGGGTGGTGGCGGTGAGGTGAGCCGCACCGGTGACGCGGCGGGCGGCGGTGCGTCCCGGTTGGCGGTGGCGGCGTCGAGGAAGGCGGGGCGCTCGCCGCCGCCGTGCACGAGCAGGCTCGCGCCGGTGATGTACGCGGCACGGTCCGAGGCGAGGAAGACGCAGGCGTCGCCGACCTCCGCGGGCTCGGCCAGCCGCCCGGCGGGCACGGTGCGGCCGACGGCCGCGATGCCGGCGTCGTCCCCGTAGTGCAGATGGGACAGCTCGGTGCGGACCATGCCGAGGACCAGGGTGTTGACGCGGACCGCGGGCGCCCACTCGACGGCCATGGAGCGCGCGAGGCTGTCCAGGCCCGCCTTGGCGGCGCCGTAGGCGGCGGTGCCGGGCGACGGGCGGCCGCCGCTGACGCTGCCGATCATGAGGATCGAGCCGCCGCCCCGCTGCCCGCGCATCACCTCGTAGGCGGCCAGCGACGCGGTGAGCGGGGTGGTGAGGTTGAGTTCGAAGACCCGTGCGTGCCGGGCGGAGCCGCCGTCGGCGAGGAGCCGGAAGGGCGTGCCGCCCGCGTTGTTGACCAGGGTGTCCAACCGCCCGTGCTCGTCCTCGACCCGTGCGAAGAACGCGTCGACGGCCTCCGGGTCCCGCAGGTCGAGGGGGAGGAAGCGGGCCGTGCGGCCCTCGGCCGTGACCGGTTCGTCCGGCGGCCGGCGGGCGCAGAGCACCACCTCGGCGCCCGCCTCCAGGAAGGCGCGGGCGATCCCCGCGCCGACGCCCCGCGTGCCGCCGGTGACGACGGCGACGCGTCCGGACAGATCGACGGTGACCGTCAACTGGCACCTCCCGCGGCGCTCGTTCCGCTGCTACCTTCTACCTAACAAATGTTTGGTGGAAAGGTAGCTGATCCTCATCATGGGTGTCTCCACCTCGGCCCCGCAAGACGGAATCACCGTCATCACCGTCGACTTCCCGCCCGTCAACGCCCTCCCGGTGCAGGGGTGGTTCGACCTGGCCCACGCGCTGCGCGAGGCCGGCGCCGATCCGGCCGTGCGCTGCGTCGTGCTCACCGCCGCGGGCCGCGGCTTCAACGCGGGCGTCGACATCAAGGAGATGCAGCGCACCCCCGGACACCAGGCGCTGATCGGCGCCAACCACGGCTGCGCCGAGGCGTTCGGCGCGGTCTACGACTGCGAGGTGCCGGTCGTCGCCGCCGTGCACGGCTTCTGCCTGGGCGGCGGCATCGGCCTGGTGGGCAACGCCGACGCGATCGTGGCCAGCGACGACGCGACGTTCGGGCTGCCGGAGCTGGACCGGGGCGCGCTGGGGGCCGCCACCCACCTGTCCCGGCTCGTCCCCCAGCACCTCATGCGCGCCCTGTACTTCACCTCCCGCACCGCCACCGCCCAGGAGCTGTACCGGCACGGCTCGGTCTGGGAGGTCGTGCCGCGCGAGAAGGTGCTGGACGCCGCCCTCGCGCTGGCCCGCGAGATCGCGGCCAAGGACGGTGAGCTGCTGCGGCTGGCCAAGGCCGCCATCAACGGCATCGACCCGGTGGACGTCCGCCGCAGCTACCGCTTCGAGCAGGGCTTCACCTTCGAGGCCAACCTCAGCGGCCTCGCCGACCGCCACCGCGACGCGTTCGTGTCCGGGACCACGGCACCATCAGCCCCCGTGAAGGAGGAGCGGTGAGCAGGGACAAGACCATGACCGCCGAGCAGGTCGTCGGCCGGCTGGAGAGCGGGATGACGCTCGGCATCGGCGGCTGGGGCTCGCGCCGCAAGCCGATGGCGCTGATCCGCGCGCTGCTCCGCTCCGACGTCACGGACCTGACCGTGGTCTCCTACGGCGGCCCCGACGTCGGGCTGCTGGCCGCCGCGGGAAAGATCCGCAAACTCGTCGCGGCCTTCACCACCCTGGACTCGATCCCGCTGGAACCGCACTTCCGGGCCGCCCGCGAGAGCGCCGCCTTCGAACTGACGGAGCTGGACGAGGCGATGTTCATGTGGGGGCTGACCGCGGCCGTGCACCGGCTGCCCTTCCTGCCGATCCGGGCCGGCCTCGGCTCGGACCTGATGCGCGTCAACCCCGGCCTGCGCACGGTCGTCTCCCCCTACGAGGACGGCGAGGAACTGGTGGCCGTGCCCGCGCTGCGGCTCGACGCCGCCCTGGTGCACCTCAACCGGGCCGACGCTTTCGGCAACGGCCAGTACCTGGGCCCCGACCCGTACTTCGACGACCTGTTCTGCGAGGCGGCCGACGCCGCCTACGTCAGCTGCGAGCGCATCGTCGACAGCGCCGAGCTGCTGCGGGCCGGCGCTCCGCAGACGCTGCTGGTCAAGCGGTACGCGGTCACCGGCGTCGTGGAGAGTCCGAACGGCGCGCACTTCACCTCCTGCGCCCCGGACTACGGGCGGGACGAGGCGTTCCAGAGCGCGTACGCCAAGGCCGCCGCCGACCCCGCCGCCTGGCGGGAGTTCACCGAGCGCTTCCTGTCCGGCGACGAGGACACCTACCAGGCCGCGGTGGCGGCGTTCGCGAGGGAGGGCGCATGAGCGGGCCGAAGACGGCGGCGGGCGTGACCCGCGCCGAGTACTGCGTGGTGGCGTGCGCCGAGGCGTGGCGCGGTGACGGCGAGATCCTCGCCAGCCCGATGGGCACCGTGCCCGCCATCGGCGCCCGGCTGGCGAAGCTCACCTTCTCGCCCGACCTGCTGCTCACCGACGGCGAGGCGATGCTGATCGGCGACGTCCCGGCGGTCGGGGCCGCGTCGGAGCTGGTCGAGGGGTGGCTGCCGTACCGCCAGCACCTGGCGATGGTCACCGGCGGCAAGCGGCACGTGATGATGGGCGCCAGCCAGGTCGACCGGTTCGGCAACCAGAACATCTCCTGCATCGGCGACTGGGAGCGCCCCGGACGCCAACTGCTGGGATCGCGCGGCGCCCCCGTCAACACCCTGAACAACCCGACCAGTTACTGGGTGCCGCGGCACTCCACCCGGGTCTTCGTCGCCCACGTCGACATGGTCAGCGGGGTCGGCTACGACCGGGCGGCCGCCGCCGGCAAGACCGCGACCCGGTTCCACGAGATCCGCCGCGTCGTCTCCGACCTCGCCGTCCTCGACTTCGACACCCCGGACCGGTCGATGCGGCTGCGCTCCCTGCACCCGGGCGTGAGCGTGGAGCAGGTGCGGGAGGCCACCGGCTTCCCGCTCGTGATCCCCGACGACGTGCCGCCCACCCGTGAGCCGACGGACGAGGAACTGCGGCTGATCCGCGAGGTGCTCGACCCCCGGGGCCTGCGCGACCGCGAGGTGCGGGCATGAGTGCGGCGCCCGGCCACGCCCCATCGCCGTTCGCGACGGCCCTGACCGAACTGGTCGGCGTGCGGTACCCGATCGTGCAGACCGGGATGGGCTGGGTGGCCGGCCCCCGGCTGGTCTCCGCCACGGCGAACGCGGGGGCGCTGGGCATCCTCGCCTCCGCCACCATGACGACGGAGCAACTGCGCTCCGCCGTGCGGGAGGTCAGGTCGCGGACCGACGCGCCGTTCGGCGTCAATCTGCGGGCGGACGCGGGCGACGCCCCGGAGCGGGTCGGGATCCTGATCGAGGAGGGGGTGCGGGTCGCGTCCTTCGCCCTGGCGCCGTCCCGCGAGCTGATCGCCCGCCTCAAGGACGCGGGCGTCGTCGTCATCCCGTCCATCGGCGCCCGCCGCCACGCCGAGAAGGTCGAGGCGTGGGGCGCCGACGCCGTCCTGGTGCAGGGCGGCGAGGGCGGCGGCCACACCGGGAACGTCGCCACGACGGTGCTGCTCCCGCAGGTCGTGGACGCCGTCGGCATCCCCGTCGTCGCCGCCGGGGGCTTCTTCGACGGCCGCGGGCTCGTCGCCGCCCTGGCCTACGGGGCGGCCGGGATCGCGATGGGCACCCGCTTCCTGCTCACCTCCGACAGCACCGTCCCGGACGCGGTCAAGGCCCGCTATCTGGCGGCGTCGGTGCAGGACGTCACCGTCACCACCAAGGTCGACGGCCTGCCGCACCGGATGCTGCGCTCGGAGCTGGTCGACGCCCTGGAGCGCTCCGGGCGGCCCGCCGCCCTGCTGCGCGCCCTGCGGCACGCGGCCGGGCTCAAGCGCGACTCCGGGCTCGGCTGGCGGCAGATGGTCCGCGACGGGCTCGCGATGAAGCACGGCAAGGAGCTGACCTGGAGCCAGGTGCTGCTGGCCGCCAACACTCCGATGATGCTCAAGGCGTCGATGGTCGAGGGCCGTACCGACCTCGGCGTGATGGCCTCGGGCCAGGTCGCGGGGGTGATCGAGGACCTGCCGTCGTGCGCGGAACTCGTCGGCCGGATCATGGCGGAGGCCCGGACAGCGCTCGGCGCGCTGCCGGGAGCGCGGGCGCCGGTGCACTGAGACAGCGGCAGTCAAGCCCCCGGCCCGGTCGCGTCAGGTCGCGTCAGGTCAGGAACCCGCCGCGAGCCAGTCGTCGATCTCCTTGCGCAGCCGCGCCTTGGTCCCGTCCGGCGCGAAGGAGGCGTCCACCCCCGCGCGCGCCAGTTCCGCCAGGACCGTGTCGTCGTAGCCGAAGGCGTCCCTGACCAGCTCGTACTCGCGGGCCAGGGACACGTTGATCATCGACGGGATGTCGGTGCTGAGCGTGACGAACAGCCCGGCCGCGCGCATCCGCTCCAGCGGGTGCGCGCGCAGCGACGCCGCGAACCCCAGGGCGACGTTCGACGACGGGCACACCTCCAGCGGGATCCGCCGCTCCCGCACCTCCGCGACGAGGGCCTCGTCGTCCAGGACCCGGATGCCGTGGCCGATCCGCTCCGCCCCGCCGGCGTCCAGGGCCGCTCGGACGCTCTCGGGCCCGCAGGCCTCGCCCGCGTGGTGCACGAGGTGCAGCCCCGCCTCGCGGGCGGCGGCGAAGACCTCCGCGAACGGTTCGACCGGGTGCGCCTCGTCGCCCGCGACCCCGATGCCCACCACCCCTGCCCCGGCGTACCGTTCGGCCAGTTCCAGGGTGCGCCAGGCGCGCTCCACCGAGCGGCGGCGGGAGTGGTCGAGCAGGACCCGGCATTCGATGCCGAACGCCTCCTGGCCCGCCGCCAGTCCCTCCAGCACGCTCACCAGCGGCATGTCGAGGTCGCCCAGCCGCTCGCCGTGGCCGGCGGCGGTGAACGACACCTCCGCCCAGCGGGTGCCGTTCGCGGCCTCGTCCTGGCAGAACTCGTAGGCGATCCGGTGGAAGTCCGCCGGGCGGCGCAGGCACGAGCGGACCAGGTCGTTCTGGGCGAAGAAGTCCGCGAAGCCCGTGAAGGCGTGCCCGCCGTCCACCAGGTGCGCGGGGATCTCCACACCGTTCGCGGCGCCGATCTCCGCCAGGGTCGGCCACCGCACGGTGCTCTCCAGGTGGACGTGCAGGTGGGCTTTGGGAAGCGTGCGCAGGTCACGTGCCGCGGCGGTCGTCGACGTCATACCGGGCAGCCTGCCACCGGCCGTGCGGGGGCGTCGAACGAATTGCCGCCGCCCCCGTGCGGCCCTACAGGCGCTCGATGATGGTGACGTTGGCCTGGCCGCCGCCCTCGCACATGGTCTGCAGGCCGTACCGGCCGCCGGTGCGCTCCAGTTCGTGCAGCAGCGTCGTCATCAGCTTGGTACCGGTGGCGCCGAGCGGGTGGCCCAGCGCGATGGCGCCGCCGTTGACGTTGACCTTCCCGGGGTCGGCGCCGGTCTCCTTGAGCCAGGCGAGCACGACGGGGGCGAACGCCTCGTTGATCTCCACCAGGTCGATGTCGTCCATCGACAGCCCGGTCTTCTTCAGTGCGTACGCCGTCGCGGGGATCGGCGCGGAGAGCATCCTGATCGGGTCCTCGCCCCGGCACGACAGGTGGTGGACGCGGGCGCGCGGGGTGAGGCCGTGCTCGGCGACCGCGCGCTCGGAGGCGAGCAGCATCGCCGAGGCGCCGTCGGAGACCTGGGACGAGACCGCGGCGGTGATCCGGCCGCCCTCGACCACCGGTTTCAGGGCCGCCATCTTCTCCAGGCCGGTGTCCCGGCGCGGCCCCTCATCGGTGGTCACCTCGCCGTACGCGACGAGTTCACGGTCGAACCGCCCCTCGTCGATGGCGCGCAGCGCCCGCTGGTGGGAGCGCAGCGCCAGCTCCTCCATCGCCTCGCGGGTGATGCCCCACTTGTCGGCGATCAGCTCGGCGCCGTGGAACTGGTTGACCGGCTGGTCGCCGTAGCGGGCCCGCCACCCCAGCGAGCCCGCGAACGGCCCCTCGGTCAGCCCGAGCGGTTCCGCCGCCTGCCGGCTGGCGAACGCGATGGGGATCATCGACATGTTCTGCGTGCCACCGGCCACCACCAGGTCGCTGGTGCCGGAGAGCACCGCCTGGGCGGCGAAGTGCACGGCCTGCTGCGAGGAGCCGCACTGCCGGTCCACGGTCACCCCCGGCACCTCCTCCGGCAGGCCCGCCGCCAGCCAGGCCGTCCTGGCGATGTCGCCGGCCTGCGGGCCGACGGTGTCCAGGCAGCCGAACACCACGTCCTCGACGGCCGCCGGGTCGACGCCCGAGCGCTCCATGAGCGCCTTGAGGACGTGCGCCCCGAGGTCGGCCGGGTGCACGGCGGACAGCCCGCCCCTGCGCCGGCCGATCGGGGTGCGGAGCGCTTCGACGATGTAGGCCTCGGCCATGACTGCTCCTCGCGGTGATTGTCGCTTTGTCTATGTCAACTCCGGACGGCCACGCCGTCCAGCACCATCGACAGGTACTGCCGGGCGATCTCCTCCGGGCTGTGCTGTCCGCCCGGCCGGTACCAGGAGGCCGCGACCCAGACGGTGTCGCGGACGAAGCGGTAGGTGAGCCGGACGTCGAGGTCGGCGCGGAAGACCCCGGCGGCCACCCCGCGCTCCAGCGTCCCCAGCCAGGCCCGTTCGAACTTCACCTGCGAGTCGGCCAAGTAGCCGAAGCGCGGCTGGGCGGCCAGGTGCCTGGCCTCCTTCTGGTAGATCGCCACGGCCGCCCGGTGCCGGTCGATCTCCTTGAAGGACTGCGTGACCAGGGCCTCGATCGTCTCCCGGGGCCCGAGGCCGGCGGCCAGCACCTCGTCGTACCCGGCCCACAGCTCGTTGAGGAAGGTCGAGAGGATCTCGTCGACCATCGACTCCTTGGAGTCGAAGTGGTAGTAGAGGCTGCCCGCGAGCATCCCCGCCTCGTCCGCGATCCGCCGGACGGTCGTCGCGTTGTACCCCTGCGCGGCGAACACTTCCGCCGCGGTCGCCAGGAGTTCGCCGCGCCGCTCGGGGGCCGCGCTCACCGCCGCCTTCTTGCCGCTCGTGGCGCCCCTGCCGCTCTTGCCGGTCCCGCTGCTCGTGCCGGTCCCGCTGCTCGTGTTCTTCCCGCTGCTCTTCTGCACCCGGTCATTCTCGCCTCACGCGTGCTGGCTGCTGGCCGACACGGTCTCGCCGGTCAGGTACGAGGAGTAGCCGCTGGCCAGGAAGACGATCACGTTGGCGATCTCCCACGGCTCGGCGTACCGCCCGTAGGCCTCCCGCTCGGTCAGTTCGGCGAGCAGTTCGGGAGTGGTGACCTTCACCAGGTGCGGGTGCATGGCCAGGCTGGGCGCGACCGCGTTGACCCGGACCCCGTACGCGGCCGCCTCGACGGCGGCGCACCGGGTGAGCGCCATGACGCCCGCCTTGGCGGCGGCGTAGTGCGCCTGCCCGGTCTGGGCGCGCCAGCCCACGACGGAGGCGTTGTTGACGATGACGCCGCCGGTGCCGGCCGCCTTCATGCGGCGCAGGGCCGCGCGGGTGCAGCGGAACGTGCCGCCGAGGGTGACGTCGAGGACCGCGGACCACTGCTCGTCCGTCATGTCGACGAGGGCGGCGGTGCCGCCCAGGCCCGCGTTGTTGACCAGGACGTCCAGCCGCCCGTGCCGCTCCTCGGCGAGATCCAGCAGCGCGGCGACGTCGTCCTCGCTGGTGACGTCGCAGGCCAGGCCGGCCACCCGGTCCGCCCCGAACTCCGCCGCCAGAGACTCGGCGGACTCCTTGACGCGGCGCGGGTGCGCGTCGCCGATGACGATGCTCGCGCCCTCCTCCAGCAGCCGGCGCGCGGTGGCGCCGCCGATCCCGGCGCCCGCCGCCGCGGTGACGACGGCGGTGCGCCCGGCCAGGAGGTCGCGGCCCTGCGGATACGGGGGCGGAACGCCCAGGTTCGCGGTCATACGCGGGACTCCTCCTCGGCGGCTTCATCCTCGACGGCTGACGGGGCGTAGGTTAATCTACCAAACACTTGTTAGGGAAGGATCGTCAGGGGAGGACGGAATCCGATGGACCTCGACTTCACGCCCGGCGAGGACGCGTTCCGGGCCGAGGCCCGGACCTGGCTCGCCGCGCACGTCCCCGCCACCGCACTGCCCTCGCTGGAGACCGCCGAGGGCTTCGCCGCCCACCGGGAGTGGGAGCGCGAACTCGCCGCCGACCGCTGGTCAGTGGTGTCCTGGCCGCAGGAGTACGGCGGCCGGGGCGCGTCGGTCCTGCGCTGGCTGGTGTTCGAGGAGGAGTACTACGCGGCGGGCGCACCCGGCCGCGTCAGCCAGAACGGCATCAACCTGCTCGCCCCGACCCTCTTCGAGCACGGCACCGACGAACAGCGCGCCCGCGTCCTGCCGGCCATGGCCAGCGGCGCGACGATCTGGGCGCAGGCCTGGTCCGAACCGGAGGCGGGCAGCGACCTGGCCTCGCTGCGCTCCACGGCCACCCGCGCCGACGGCGGCTGGCTGCTGAACGGCCAGAAGACCTGGTCGTCCCGCGCGGCCTTCGCCGACCGCGCGTTCGGGCTCTTCCGCAGCGATCCGGCGGCCGACCGGCCGCACCGCGGTCTGACATACCTGATGTTCGCCCTGGACGCGCCGGGCGTGACCGTCCGGCCCATCGGGCGGCTCGACGGCAAGCCCGCCTTCGCCGAACTCTTCCTGGACGACGTCTTCGTCCCCGACGAGGACGTCATCGGCGCCCCGGGCCAGGGCTGGCGGGTCGCGATGAGCACCGCGGGCAACGAGCGCGGCCTCACCCTGCGCAGCCCCGGCCGCTTCCTGGCCGCCGCCGACCGGCTGACCGCCCTGTGGCGGGAGCGGGCGGAGCCCGGCGACACCGCGCTGCGCGACCGCGTCGCCGACGCCGTGATCGGCGCCCGCGCCTACCAGCTCTTCACCTTCGCCAACGCCTCCCGCCTGGCGGAGGGCGGGGACCTGGGCGCCGAGTCCAGCCTCAACAAGGTCTTCTGGTCGGAGCTCGACATCCGGCTGCACGAGACCGCCCTCGACCTGCTCGGCGCCGACGGCGAGCTGACCGGCGGCGAGCCGGCCGACGGGGACGGCGGCTGGGCGGAGGGCTACGTCTTCGCGCTGGCCGGGCCGATCTACGCGGGCACCAACGAGATCCAGCGCGACATCATCGCCGAGCGGCTGCTCGGCCTCCCGAAGGGACGCCGGTGATGCGGTTCCTGCTCGACACCGAACAGACCGAGTTCGTCCGCACCCTGGACCGGCTGCTGACCGCGGCGGACACCCCGGCCACCGTCCGCGCCTGGGCGGCGGGCGACCACGCTCCGGGCCGCGCCCTGTGGGAACGGCTCGCCGCGACCGGGGTGCTCGCCCTGGCCGTGCCCGAGGAGTACGACGGCCTCGGACGGCTCCCCGTCGAACTCGCCGCCGCCTTCGTGGAGCTCGGCCGGCACGCGGTGCCGGGCCCGCTGGCGGAGACCGTCGCGCTCTGCGCGCTCCTGCGGAGCCTCGCGGAGCGCGCGCCCGCGAAGGAGTGGCTGCCGCGCATCGCCTCCGGCGAGGTGCTCGTCACGCTGGCACCGGCCGGCGCGTACGCCCTCGACGCGGATGCCGCCGACGCGGTGTTCCACCTCGGCGCGGACGGCCTGGCCGTCGGGGGCGGGCACGGGCCGGTCCGCACCTCGCTCGACCCCGCCCGCCGGCTCGCCCGCCCGGCCGGGGGCGACCTGCTCGCGGCCGACGGCCCCGCCCTGCGGGAGGCGGTGCGCGAGGCGGCCGACTGGGCGGCCTTCGCCACCGCCGCGCAGGCCCTGGGGGTCGGCCTCGCCCTGCTCGGGCGCACGGTGGCCCACGCGAAGGAACGGACCCAGTTCGGCACCGCCATCGGCGGCTTCCAGGCCGTCAAGCACCAGCTCGCGAACGCCCTCGTCGGTCTGGAGTTCGCCCGGCCGCTGCTGTACGGCGCGGCGGTGGCGCTGGCCGCCGGCTCGCCCGGCGCGGGCCGCGAGGTCGCGGCCGCCAAGGTCGCCTGCGGCGAGGCCGCGTACGCGGCGGCGCGGACCGCGCTGCAGCTGCACGGCGCGATCGGCTACACCGCGGAGTACGACCTGTCGCTGTGGATCGGCAAGGCGCGGGCGCTGCGCACGGCGTGGGGGACGCCGTCGGAGTGCCGGGCGCGCGTGCTGTCCGGGTAGCCCGGCGCCGGGCGCGCGGGCCACTCGAACACCTGGGCGCCGTTGCCCGTCCCCCGCGGGATCTGCTTCAGTCCTCTGGTCACATTTGGTGGCCAACTGGGCTCAGCAGGGGGAGATATGAAACTACGTCAGCTGTTCGTTTCCTTGGTGGCGGGGGCGCTCCTCGCCACCACCGCCACTGTCGCCGCCGCCGCGCCGGCGGAGGCCGGCACCGCACGCACGGAATGCTCGGCGACGTTCTACCAGGGCGACCCGCGACTGGGGCCCGAGGTGCTGCCCACCCGGGGGGCGGTCGGGCGCGAGCTGGCCGGGTACCACCGGACGGGGAAGCTGTCCGCACCGGCGTTCCTGGCGCGGTACAACACCGGCACCGGGTGGATATACCCGCCGCAGAACGGCTACGTCATCGGGCCCGACGGCCGGCCCGTCGAGTGGCAGCAGACGCTGCGCCCGGGCCAGGACATCGACCGGTTCGGCAGTGAGTACGGTTCCTTCCTCGCGCCCGAGGGCCTGCCGTACGCCAACCGCTCCATACCGCCGCAGAGCCTGGACGGCGTCCCCGCCGCCGGTTGCAATTACCACGACTACCGCGTCCTGAAGGCCTTCGCCGTGGACGCGGGGCCGATCGCGCCCTGGTTCGCACAGCCCGGCTACGGACTCCAGTACCAGTTGGACGCGGCGCTCGTGCCCGGCGCCCCCGCCACCATCAACGTCATGTGGCTGGTCGCCAACGGCTATCTCCAACGGCTCGTCTAGCCGGAGAAGTTGGTCACCGAAGGTGAGGGGCCACAACCGACGGTAGCCGACCGGCCCCCGGCCGGCCTTCGGCGGGCGGCCGGAAGGTGCCCGACAGGGCGCTGTACAGGAGCGTTTCCACGGTAAACAGATGACATGCGAGCGGAAATCCGCGGCTCGGACGGCGGCGTCGAAGGCGTCACCGACGATGACGCTCGGTGACGGATGCCGCGATGAACTCAGCAGATGGCCGCGCGGGACCCCACCGGCCGCCTACCGGGCGGTACTCCGGGACGGCCGCCCGGAAGAAAGGCCACCGGTTGGGAGGACCGCAGGGGCCTTGGAGGGGCCATACTGGGGGTAATGACGAAATCAGCCGTGACCCGCCGCCACCTGCCCGCCAGCCCCTTCCGGATTCCGGTCGCCCCTCCCGTCGAGAACTTCGAGGTGGGTGACCGGGTAACGCACGACGTCTACGGACTCGGCCGAATCATCGGTGTCGAGGACGAGGTCGCCGTGCTGGCCGACTTCGGTTCCCGCCAGGTACGGATCATCAAGCCGTACTCGAAGGTGACCAAGCTCTGAGCTTCCTGGCCGCGCACCGCAAGGTCGCGGCCAGGATCCTCTCCGCCCGCCGCCCCGCGTCCCCGTGACCTCCGGGACGGCCCGACTTCCGGCATGCCCCTGGCCCGCCACTGCACGCCGGCCGCTCTCCCGGCTCCGCACCGCCGAGCCCCCGCACCATCCCTTCATGCCTCAACTCCCCACCGTTCAGACGTGTTCCCGGCCCGTGAAGTTCCCCGGCTCCGGCACGAATTCTGCGCCCCGCGCCGCCCGGGTTGCCGGTTCAGCGCGCCAGCGAGACCTGGTCGCCCATGGCGATCACCGGGTGGCTGCGCGGGTCCAGCGCGCGCAGCAGGTCGACCATGTGGGCCGCGGACAGGCTGACGCAGCCGTGCGTCGGGCCGCCGTGGTCGACGTGGATCCAGATGCCGCCGCCGCGTGATCTGCCCAGCGGCTGGCGGCCGTCCAGCGGCGAGGCGCCCGGCACGCGGTTGTAGTCGATGGCGACGACGTAGTCGAAGGACCCGCCCAGCGCCTCGCCGCGAAAGCCCGTGCCGCCCGCGGTGAAGCCCTGGGAGCGGTGGTACGGCAGCCCGCTGCCCGGGTCGGGCCGGAAGCCCCCAGCGTCGCTGAGTGTGAAGATCCCCACGGGGCTGTGCAGATCGCCCTCGTGGTGCGTGCCGGTCCAGCCGCGCAGCGCGTTGTGCGCGGGCCACGCGGAGCCGGCGCTCCACCGGCCGTCGGCGGCCCGGGTCCAGAGGGTGACGGTGGAGTCGGAGGAGTCCCTCGCCCGGCCCGAGGCCAGCACCACCTGGCGGGAGCCGGCGGGGATCGACGCCAGGGTGGCCGGGCCCAGCCCGGTTATCCCCCCGGACGCCGGGCCCGGCGCGGTGGGCCGACCGGTCTCCCCCGGCGTGTCCCGGGTGGCCTCCGCCACCGTCGCCGGGGGCCGGGAGTCGGCTTCGAGGACGGCGGGGACCGAGTCCGCCCGGTGCTGCGACCGGGGGCCGACGACCGGGTCGACCGGCCCGACGGAGCCGATCCCGAACCAGGCGGCGCCGGTGGCCAGCGCCAGCACCGCCGTCATCCCGGCCAGGGCGGCCGTCCGGCCGGACGCGCGGCGCCGGGACCGGACGGGCGCTCGGTGGCGGCCGTGGCCGGATCGCACGGGGGGCACTGTGACGGGCCTCACAGCGAGCCATCCTCGCAAAGTCCGGCGCCCGCCGGGGCCCGCAGCCGACATCCGTCCCGGATGTCCCGACCCGTCCCCCGCGCCACCCGGCCGCGAACTGATGAACAATCGCACGATGGACGAGACCCCGCAGGACGACAGCGCCCCCGGCGACCGCGACCGCGACGGCGCCGGACGGGCCCGCAACGCCCGGCCGCGCGACGGACTCGGCCGGCCGCTGCCGTACGGCGCCCCCGGAGTGGAGCGGCAGCCCGAAGGGGTGCCCCGCTCCCCCGGGCAGTCGCTGGCCGAGGCCCAGCGGCTGCTGGACGCCGGGATGCCCTTCCACGCCCACGAGGTGCTGGAGGACGCGTGGAAGGCCGCCGACGAACCGCACCGCGCCCTGTGGCGCGCCCTGGCCCAGCTCGCCGTGGGGCTCACGCACGCCCTGCGCGGCAACGCGTCGGGGGCCGCGACGCTGCTGCGCAGGGGGGCGGACGGCATCGAGCCCTACCGGGACGCCCGTCCGTACGGCATCGACATCGCGGGCCTCGCCGGGTGGGCCCGCGAGCTGGCGGACCGTCCCGGCGCGGCGCCGGGCGCCCCCGTCCCGCGGCTGGTCAGGGAGGCCGGCGCGTAACGGTTTCGGCCGCCCGGCCCAAGGACAGGCGTAAGGCATCGCTCGTCTGTCCAAGGAGTCATCTGTGCCATCGGAGCACTCGATACCCCCGTCCCACCCCACGGCAGGCCGCTTCTCAGAACGCTCATACAGCTCTCTCACAGGGCTCTCACACTCGCCCGCGAGGATCGGGGCGACCGGGGCGACGAGAGAGGACCTGGCGCATGCAGAAGCGTTCGCGGCTCACACGCGGTGAAACGGTCCGCGCCCTGCCCCGCCGGGTGGGCAGGACCGGCGTCCTGATCGTGGCGTGGCTGACCGTCACGGCCGCGGGGACCGGCGTGGTCGTCGCGACGGGCGGGTCGCGGCCCGGGACCTCCGAGGCGGTGAGCGGACCCGGCGGCCTCGCCGGTGTGCCCGGCATCTCCAACACCGTGCACGCGACCGAGGAGGTCAGGCAGGTCGGCGCGCTCTTCGACGGCGGGCTGTCCGGCGGGCACTTCTGTACGGCGAGCGTGGTGCGCAGCGCCGGGAAGAACGTCGTGGTGACCGCCGCGCACTGCCTCAGCGGCGGCACCGCCGGCACCGTCTTCGTGCCCGGCTACCACGACGGCCAGGCCCCGTACGGCGTCTGGCCGCTGGCGGGCGTCACGCTCGCCCCGGGCTGGACCAGCGGCGCGGACCAGGACCTCGACGTGGCGTTCGCCGAGGTGGCGGCGGTGGACGGCCGCGAGGTCCAGGACGTGGTGGGCGGCTACACGTTCGGCAACAGCGGGAGCGACGAGGGGACACGGTCCGCCACCGTGCGCGTCACCGGCTACCCGTCCACCGCGGACGCGCCGCTCACCTGCTACAACGACGCCACGGCGTTCACCGCGGAGCAGCTGCGGATCGCCTGCACCGACTACACCGGCGGGACCAGCGGCAGCCCCTGGGTCACCGGCCTGGATCCGGAGACCGGCGCCGGGACCGTCATCGGGGTCATCGGCGGCTACCAGGAGGGCGGCGAGACCGCGGACGTGTCGTACAGCCCCGCCTTCGACAGCGCGATCGGCGCGCTCTACGAGACGGCCGTCACGGCCGCGCGGTAGAAGGCTGGACGTCGGCTCCGGGACCCGGAGCAGGCCACGGGTCCCGGAGCCGACGTGGTCAGACGGCGGGCTTGAGGGCGGCGCCCGCCAGCATGGGGGCACCGGCGCCCAGCCCGTCGATGTCCGCGTCCGCATCGGGCCGCCACACGGTCACCGGCGTGACACCGGGATCGATCAGCTCGAAGCCCTCGAAGAGCGCGGTGAACTGCTCGGTGCTGCGCCAGATGACCTCGCTGACCGCGCCGCCGTAGGACTTGGCGACGTTGGGCGCGGCCTGCGGCACCTCGTCGGCGCCCGCGTGCGAGAGCACCAGGTAGCTGCCGGGCACCAGGCGCTCGGTGAACTGCCGGATGAGCGCCAGCGGGTCGTTCTCCTCCGGCACGAAGTGCAGTACGGCGCCGAGGATCAGCCCCACGGGCTGGTCGAAGTCGATGAGCCGCGCGGTGTCGGGCGCCTCGAAGATGTCCTTCGGCTTGTACAGGTCACCCTGGAAGATCGCCGCCCGCGGCTCGTCCGCGAGGATCGCCCGGCCGTGGGCGACCGCGACGGGGTCGATGTCGGTGTAGACCACCGTGCTGTCGGGTGCCGCCGCGAACACGGCGTCGTGCACGTTGTGCTCGGCCGGGATGCCGGATCCGACGTCCAGGAACTGCCGGATGCCGAGACCGGCCAGCTCCCGGCCGGCGCGGCGAAGGAACGCCCTGTTGGCCCGGAAGGTCTTGGGGAGTGCGGGGTTGGCCTCCTCCACCTGCCGGGCGACAGCGCGGTCGACCTCGAAGTTGTGGGTGCCGCCGACCCAGTAGTCGTAGACCCGCGCGATGCTCGGTGTCTCGATGTCCACGTCGGCCGGTGCCCAGCTCGGTCGCTCCACGTCGCTTCCTCTTTCCGTTGTGTCGGGGGCGGTATGTCGGGTGGGGCTCTGGATCGGTCGCTACCCGGCTCGGCCCGGCAGCACGGGCAGTTCCTCGAGGCCGCGCATCATCAGGCTGAAGCGCCAGCGCAGTTCGCCGGGCTGGACCGCGAGGCTCAGCTCGGGGAAGCGGGCGAAGAGCCGGCTCAGCACGATGTGCCCCTCGAGCCGGGCCAGCGGGGCGCCCAGGCAGTGGTGGATCCCGTGGCCGAAGGCGAGGCCCGCGGTGGCGCGGCGGGTGACGTCGAGCTCGTCGGGTTCCGCGTAGTGCGAGGGGTCGCGGCCGGCGGCGCCGATCGAGATCGTCACGAACTCCCCTTCGGGGATGACGACTCCGCCGACGTCCACCGGTTCGGTGGTGTAGCGCCAGGTCGCGTTGGTGACCGGCCCCTCGAACCGCAGCAGTTCCTCGACCGCGTTGGGCCACAGGGTGCTGTCGGCGGCGAGCTTCGCCCGCTGGTCCGGGTGGGTCAGCAGCGCGAACGTGCCGTTGCCGATGAGGTTGACGGTCGTCTCGTGGCCGGCGACCAGCAGCAGGAACGCCATGGCCATCAGCTCGTTCTCGTTGAGCCGGTCGTCGCCCTCGCTGGCGTTCACCAGGTCGGTGAGCATGTCGTCCGCCGGGTTGGCCCGCTTGTCGGCGATCAGCGCCCGCAGGTAGTCGACCATCGCCACGCTGGCGTCGCGCACCTCGTCGGTGCCGACCCCGGAGACCAGCAGGTTGGACCAGCGGCGGAACTCCGCGCGGTCGTCCGGCGGCACTCCCAGCAGCCAGCAGATCACGGTGAACGGGACGGGGAACGCGAGCGCGTCCATCAAGTCGGTGCGCTCCTGGAGCGCGATGGCGTCCAGGAGTTCGTCGACGAGTTCCACGATCCGCGGGGTCAGCGCCTCGACGCGGCGGGTGGTGAAGGCCCGACCCACCAGGCGGCGCAACCTGGTGTGGTCGGGCTGGTCGCTGTCGAGCATGTGCTCGCTCAGTTCGTGCGCGAACTGCCGGCGCGAGCCGGCCTCCTTCAGGAACTCCTGGCGCTTCTCCTCGTCGATGAAGTTGCGCGGGATCAGTTCCTGGCCCTTGCGCATGTCCTTGCTCAGCCGGGGGTCGGCGAGCAGCGCCCTGGCGTCCTCGTAACGGGTGACCAGCCAGGTCCGCAGCCCGTTCGGAGTGGCCACGGGCTGCGCCGGGGCCTGCCCGCGCAGATCGGCGAGTGCGGTGTGCGGCTCCTGGAAGAAGTCCGGTGTGAACAGTTCGATCACGCTGGTCGGTGATGCCGTCCGATCCACGACGCGGTTCCCCTCTTCGGTCCTTCGGCGTGCCTGACGTGGCGGGACGGCCCGGTACGGGCTCGTCGGCCTGGCTCCACCATCACGGGTCGACTTCGAGCACCGCTCGCGCCGGGCTGTAGCGGACGCGCGCCCGCCGGAACGCATGAGTGCCCTGCCTCCCGTGGCCGCGGGAGGCAGGGCACTCGGATCGTGCGTGCGGGTGGTTCAGTGCTGTTCGGCGGCTTCCTTCTGCTCGGCGGCCGCGTCGTTGTTCCAGGTGCGCAGGGGGATGTTCTTCAGCAGGACGGAGAGCGCCAGGCCCACGGCGAGCGCCACGGCCGCGGTGATGAAGACGGGGGTGAGGGAGGCGGCGTACGCCTGCTCCACCGCCCGCCGCACCGGGGCGCCGAGATTCTTCAGCACCTCCGCGTCCGACAGCGAGTTGTGGTCGGTGGTGCCGAGCGCACCGGCCGGGACGCGCCGGGCGAGTTCGTCGGTGAGGCGGTTGTAGAAGATCGCCGCGAAGACGGAGATGCCGAGCGAGGCTCCGAGCATCCGGCTGAACGAGACGGTCGCCGAGACCGCCCCGATGTCGTCGCGCGGGGCCGTGTTCTGGGCGGCCATGGTGAGCACGGACATGTTCAGGCCCGCGGCGATGCCGAGCAGCAGCATGTAGCCGGTGGCCATGACGCGCGAGGTGTCCGCGTCCATGGTGGCGAGCAGCAGGGCGGAGACGATGCCGATGGCCATGCTCGCCGCCGGGTACCACTTGTAGTTGCCGGTGTGGTGGATGATGCGCGCGCTGATCATCGAGGAGGCGACCAGGCCCAGCATCATGGGCAGCAGGATCACCCCGGACATCGTCGCGCTGGCTCCGGTGACGACCTGCAGGAAGAGCGCGAGGAAGTTCACCGAGCCGACGAAGACGAAGCCGGCGACGATGCTGACGAGCGCGGCGATGCTGAACGTCGAGTCCCGGAACAGGTGGAGCGGGATGACGGGTTCGGCGGCCCGTTTCTCGACGAGGACGAACAGAGCCGCGGCGACGACGATCACGACGGCGAGGCCGAGGATCGTCGCGGAGCCCCAGGCGTAGCGCACCCCGGCCCAGCTGGTGAGCAGGGTCAGGGCGACGATGGCGGCGCTGAGCAGCAGGAAGCCGGCGTAGTCGATCTGCGGCCGGCGCGGGCGCACCGGCAGCTTGAGGAAGACGGCGACCAGGAGGAAGGCGGCGGCGCCGACCGGCAGGTTGATGTAGAAGACCCAGCGCCAGCCGAGGGCGTCGGTCAGCACGCCGCCGATGGGCGGGCCGGCGAGTGCGGCACCGGCGAACGCGATGGAGAAGTAGCCGTAGTAGCGGGCTCCCTCGCGCGGGCTGAAGAGCTCGCCGATGACGGAGAGCACGGAGACGAACAGGCCGCCGGCGCCGATGCCCTGCACGACGCGGAAGGCGAGCAGTTGCTCGATCGACTGGGCCCAGCCGCAGGCCGCGGAGCCCACGAGGAAGATGCCGATCGCGACGAGGAAGACGCCCTTGCGACCGAAGAGGTCGCCGAGCTTGCCGTAGAGGGGGGTGGTGACGCTGCTGGCGATGATGTACGCCGTCGCCACCCAGGCGAAGACGTTGAGGCCGCCGAGGTCTCCGACGACGCGGGGCAGCGCCGTGGCCATGATCTGGGCGTCCAGCAGGGCCAGGAAGACCGCGGTCAGGCAGCCGATCATGATGAGGCCGGTACGGGCGGGCGGACCGGTGGTGCCGGCCGGCGGGGGGCCGGACTCGTGCGCGGTGTCGTTCACGGGAGTGCCCTTTCCTGGGGCGTGGCCCCGGTGGCCGGCCCTTCCACGGGGGAGGTCGGGCCGGCCGCCGGACTCCCGGCCCGGTGTCCCGCGGCAGCCGGGGGGCTGGGCGGGGCGCCGGTCGGGGAGCTTCAAGAGGTGCGCGGGGACGAGGGTTACGGGATGAGGACGACCTTGCCCAGCTGCGAGCGGGCCTCCATCAGCTCGTGCGCGCGCACGGCGTCCTCGAGGCCGAGGCGCTCGTGGATGACGGGCTTGACCTTGCCCGAGCTGATCATGTCGAGCAGGTCGCGCTGGCCCGCGGCGATCACCTCGGGCTTGTAGTAGAGCAGTGCGTACAGGGCGAAACCGGCGATGGTCTTCATCCGGCTCAGCGCCAGGATGTTGATCTCCGGGACGTTGCCCGCGGCCGAGCCGTAGAAGACCAGCCGGCCGAAGGTGGCGGTCAGCCGGACGCTCTTGAGCAGGATGTCGCCGCCGACCGTCTCCATGACGACGTCGGCGCCCTTGCCGTCAGTAGCGGCCTTGACCTGCTCGTCCCAGTCGTCGTCGGTGTAGTTGATCGTCACGTCGGCACCCAGGTCGCGGACGAAGTCCAGCTTGGCCTGGCTGCTGGCGGTGGCGATCACCTTGCCGGCGCCCATCGCCTTGGCGATCTGCACCGCGAGGTGGCCGACGCCGCCGGCGGCGGCGTCGATCAGGACGGTCTCGCCGGGCTTGAGCTGGCCGGCTTCCTTGAGCGCGTGGTACGCGGTCTGGGCGGGGCTCGGCAGAGCGGTCGCCTCGGCGGCGTCCAGGCTGTCCGGGATCTTGATGAGCCAGTCGGCGCGAGTGGTGCAGAAGTCGGCGTAGGCACCGGTGTCGACGTCGCCGACCACGCGGTCGCCGATCTTCACGTTCGTGACGCCCTCGCCGAGCGCCTCGACCGTGCCGGCCACGTCGCCGCCGGGCGCTCCGGGAAGCTCGGCGTGGCCGCCGATCGGCACGCCCTGCCGGCGCTGGACCTCGGCGAAGGTGACGCCGATGGCCTCGGCGCGGATGAGCACCTCTCCCGGGCCGGGCTGCGGCTTATCGGCCTCTTCGACACGCAGCACCTTGGGGGCTCCGTGTTCGTAGTGGCGGACGATTCGCATGGTGTTCTCCCAACTAGGAAGTCTTGACGAGTCACGGGCGTCTGCCGGCGACTCCGCCCAGGAAACCGAGTGCAAGTACATGCTCTCATGCACATGTGTGTGTGTCCACAAGGGCACCGCGACAGCGCGGAGTCGTACGGCCCCCTTCTCCTGGAGCCGTGCCGCGCCGCCGCGGCGCACGGGTCACGTGCACCCAACGGTCCCACCCGCGCCTTGAATCCACCTGGACCGGGCCTGGACCGCGGAGCCCCGCGATCAGGTCGCGCGCACGGGGTCGCGTACACGTGCTTTCGGACAGGCGGATGCTGTCCCGGACCTTTGATCAGCGCCTAGCATGTGGGGATGACCTCCGAGAGCGGGACCGAGAAGGCGCAGGCCGGAGCGCTGCTAGACGCTGTGGGGCCGGCCTTCTCCCGCCTGCGGCGCACCGCGCTGCTGGATGTCGAGAATCCGGTCTCCCGCAAGGACATGACCAGGACCCTGGTGCTCGCCCTCGTGGAGGACCCGGCCGACGTCCCCGGCCAGGAGACCACCGTCGGGGTGGTGGCCGAACGCCTCGCCGTGGACCCCTCGGTGGCGAGCCGGATGGTCTCCGACTGCATCGCGTCGGGGTACCTGGTCCGGGCCGCCTCCCAGCGCGACGGCCGCCGCACGATCCTGGAGCTCACTCCGGAGGGCGTCGAGATGCTGGCGCGGTTCCGCCGGCACCAGCGCGAGGCGTTCGAGCACATCACGCGCGAGTGGAGCGAGCACGACCGGCTGGACTTCGCCCGCCTGCTGATCAAGTACGTGGACGCCGTCGCCGACCTGCGCCCGTCCGCCCGGTAGACGTGCCCCCGGTGCCCCGGGGGCACGTCCCGCGCGCCGGGTCACGGCGTCGGCATTCCGGCCTGCCGCAGCGCCAGGTAGTCGACGACCTCCCAGAGCTCGGCCACCTTGCCGCCCGCGATGCGGAAGTGGTCGCCGGTGCGCATCACCAGCTCCCGGCCCGTCGGCCCGCCACCCCTGCCCGCACCGGTCATCGTCCCGCGCCACAGCACGAAGACCATGACGCGGTCGCCGTCCGCCACCACGTGCTCGACCGTGGCCGTCAGGTCCGGGAACATGGCGAGGTTCTCCGCGACGAACGCCTTGCAGGCGTCGAGGCCGGACGGGATGGCGTCGGTCCGCAGATTGTGGTGCGCGTAGTGGCGGTGGTAGTACTCCTCGGCGAGGTCCAGCCGGTGCTCGCTGAACACCGTCCGGTACGCGCCCCGGACCAGCCGCGCGTTGGCCTCCTCCAGTTCCGTGTGCGGCCCCACCAGGCCCGGACCGGCCGGCTGGCCGGCCTCCCCCGGCCCGATGCCCAGCTCGACCAGCTCCGACCGGTCCACCACGTCCCAGTGCTCGGCCACCCGGCCGCCTTCGAGGCGGAAGAGTTCGGCGGTGTGCAGCGCCCCCGCCCGCGAGCGGCCCCGCCAGGTCACGAAGAGCATCACCCGGTCGTTGTCCGGCACCAGGTTCCGGACCGTCACCTCCAGGTCCCCGAACTCCGCCGCGAGCCTCTTCCAGAAGCCGACCAGGCCTCCGTCCAGTGACCTGATCAGCGGATCGTGCTCGACGTAACCGGGAAGGATCCGCTCCGCGAGCTCGTCGAAACGGTGCCGGCCCACGATGTCCTCGAACAGCTCCCGCACCGCCTCGGCGTTCCCCACGCGTTCCCGCGTCGCACCGACGATGTATCCAGGCGCCATGAATTCCACGCCTCCCCCTTGGTCATGTGAAAGGTGCGGACGTCCCCGGTCCGCACCGTGTTGCCGTGATCGTTGTGCATCCCGCTGGCCCCCCGGCCCGGCAGCGGGCCCGCCGGCTGACCGGCGGGCCCGCTCCGTCATGGAGTCGGCAGCCCGGCCTGTTCCAGCGCCAGGTAGTCGACGACCTCCCAGTGCTCCGCGACCTTGCCGCCCGCGATGCGGAACTGGTCGCAGGTGCGCATCTCCAGGACCTGGTCCGAGGGCCCGCCGCCGCTCCACGCGCCGGTGAGCGTGCCGCGCCACACCACGAAGACCATGACGCGGTCGCCGTCGGCGACGATGTGCTCCACGGTCGTCGCCAGGTCGGGGAACGCGGCGATGTTGTCCGCGAAGTACGCCTTGAAGGCGTCGAGTCCGGCCGGGACCTGGTCCGTCTTGAGATTGTGATGGGCATAGTTCTGGTGGTAGTACGTCTCGGCGAGGTCCAGCCGGTGCTCGGTGAACACCTGGCGGTACGCACCCAGCACCAGCGCCGCGTTGGCCTCCTCCAGATCGGTGTGCGGTCCGACCAGGCCGGGACCGGCCGGCTGGCCGCCCTCGGCGGGCCCGATCCCCAGCGGGACGAGCACCGACTGGTCCACCACGTCCCAGTGCTCGGCCACCCGGCCGCTCTCCAGGCGGAAGAGCTCGGCGGTGTGCAGCACCTGCGCCGCCCCGGCGCGGGTGCCCCGCCAGGTCACGAAGAGCATCACCCGGTCGTTGTCCGGCACGAGGTTCTCCACCTCCACCGCCAGGTCCTCGAACTCCGCCGCGATCCTGCGCCAGAAGCCGACCAGGCCCCCGCCCGACGACGTGATCAGCGGATCGTGCTCGACGTAGTCGGGGTGGATCCGCTCCGCCGCCTCGTCGAACCGGTGTCCGGCCAGGATCTCCTCGAAGAGCTCCCGCACCACTTCGGCATTTCCTACCCTTGTCGGCGTGGCGCCGACGATGTATCCGACTGTCATGGTTTTCCTGCCTCCCCCGTGACCGGTGGAACATGATGGTGGTGTTCAGGTCTTCAATTCGTAGGTGGACCACGACGAGTCGGCCGTGAATCCGAGCTTGCCGTTGAGCGCGACGATCGCCGCGTTCTCCGTTTCGTTCCATGCCTGCACCAGGGCGAGGTGCGGGTTCTCCCGCGCCGCCCAGGCCGTCGCGAACGCCTTGGTCAGCGTGCCGAGTCCGCGGCGGCGGTGGTCCGGCAGGACCAGCACCTCCCCGGCGTCGGCCATCGGGCTGTCGCGGACGTAGAGAGTGCTGTACCCGACCACCGCTCCGGTGCCGTTCTCGACGGCCGCGGCGGTGTACTGGCGGTGGCCGGTGCGGGCCGCCTCCTCCTCGCGGGCGCGCACGTCGGCCGCAGTCGGCGACGCGATCCTGGCCTGCCCGTTGACCTGGACGTCCAACCGGCCCCAGGCCAGGGCGTAGGAGTCCACGAGGTTGTCGGGGCAGCCGCCGAGCCAGAACGCCAGGTGGTAGCCGGGCACCTTCCCGTCGGCGTACCCGTCCAGCCGCGCCCGGACCGCCGCGTCGAGCCGCAGCCGGTTGCGGAGGTTGGTGACGGTGAGCCCGGCGCCGACCGCGGCGGCGAAGCCCGTGGAGGCGGCGGTGTGCGGGGCGTCCAGCAGCAACCGGCCGCGACCGCGGGCGGCGAGTTCGGTACGGGCCGCCTCGATGAGCAGCCGGCCCGCGCCGCGGCGCCGGAACGCGGGGAAGACCCAGAGGGATCCGTGGCCCGTGTCGGCGGGCTCCGCGAGGTCCAGGCCGAGTTTGAGCGAGCCCGCGGCCGTGTCCCCGTCGAAGGCCGCCAGCACCACCCGGTCCGTGCCGTGTCTGCGCTGCATGAGTCGGGCCAGCAGCGCCTCGGTCACCGGTGGATCGTTCGGAAGTTCGAGGCTCATCGTCTCCCGGAAACCGGGGAGGAGAGCGGTGATGGTGGCCGGGTCATCCCCGTCCAAGCTGCGGATTTCCATACCAATTATTTACCCAGGCACTTCCATCGTTTTAATCGAGGACCACTCGAACGCGAAATGGGGCCCGGATGTCCCGGACCCCACTCGCTCACCGCCGCGGGCCGGCCGCGCTCACTCCGCCGCGACCGAGATGGCCTGCACCGGGCAGACCCGTACCGCTTCGTGCACCCTCGGGTCCCCGGCCCCGTCCTCACGGCCCGGGATGACCGCGCTGACCCCCTCGTCGTCCTGCTCGAAGACGCCGGGGGCGGTCATGGTGCACAGCGCCGCTCCCACGCACCGCTCACTGTCGACACTCACACGCATGGCGGTCCTCCCTCACCAGGTCACCGGAAGTTCTTCCACGCCCTGCAGCACGAACGCGGGCTTGACCTGCACCTCGCTCGCCGGGATCGCCAGCCGCAGGTTCGGCAGCCGGGAGAAGAGCCGGTTCAGGGCGATCTCCATCTCGGCCCGCGCCAGGTTCTGCCCGATGCACTGGTGGATGCCGAAGCCGAACGCGACATGCCGTCCGGCAGCCCGGCGGATGTCGAGCTGGTCGGCGTTCTCGAACGCCGACGGGTCGCGGTTCATCAGCATGTTGGAGACGATGACGCCGTCGCCCGCCTTGATGAGCTGCCCGCCGACCTCGATGTCCTCCGTCGCCACCCGGGGCAGGGTGTCGCCGATGGACGTGAAGCGGAACAGCTCGTCGACCGCGCCCGGCATCAGCGCCGGGTCGGCGCGCAGCGCGGCCAGCTGCTCGGGGTGCTCCAGCAGCGTCAGCACACTGATGCCGATCATGTTCGCGGTCGTCTCGTGGCCCGACACCAGCAGCACCGTGGCGATCATCGCCAGCTCGTTGCGGTCCACCGCCCCTTCGAGCAGCCGCTGGGTGATCAGCTCGTCCAGCAGCCCGTCCCGCGGGTCGGCCTCGCGCTCGCCGATCAGGTCGTACAGGTACTGCAGGATCTCCCCGAAGGCCTGCTGGGCCTGCGCGGCCTGCTCCTCGCCCGACGAGGACAGCACGTGCCGCGAGCGTTCCGCGAAGTAGTCGTGGTCCTCGTACGGGATGCCCAGCAGCAGGCAGATCGCCTTCGACGGCAGCGGCAGCGCGAACTCCGTGACCAGGTCGGCGGAGGAGCCGTGCGCCGTCATGTTGTCGATCAGCGTGTCCGCGATCTTCTCGATCTCCGGCCGCAGCGCGTTGATCCGCCGGATGCCGAAGCCCGGGATGGACATCCGGCGCTGCCGGGCGTGCTCCGGGTCGTCGACGCCGATCAGCGGGGTCGCCCGCTGGCGCTGCGCCTCGATGCGCGGTGCCATCAGCGGGAAGTCGGGGTTGCGGACGTCGACGGAGAGCCGGGGGTCGGGCAGCAGCGCCCGACCCTCGGTGTTTCCCCCCACGACCCACGCCGTACGTCCGTCGAACAGCGTCACGCGGGCCAGCGGCCCCTGCTCCCGCAGCTGTTCGTAGCCCTGCGGCGGCTGGTAGGGGCAGGTGCGCTGCATCGGGTAAGCGGGGGCCTCCGGCTCGATCTGCCGGGTGTCGGCTTCCGCCATGGTCTACCTCCTGTGTGTGGGGCCTGGTGGCCTGTGGTGCGGACTGATCGGCGGCAGGTGCCCCGAGGCGGCTCAGGATCCGCCGGTGACCCTGACGGCCTGGCCGTTGATGTTGCCGTTGGCGGCCGAGCCGAGGAACACGATCGTGTTGGCGACGTCCTCCGGCGTGGACAGGTGCTGGGAGGCCAGTGTCTTGGCCTTCGCCTCCAGCATCGGAGCGGGGGCGTTGCGCAGGACGGTGTCGGTGAGGGTCTGGCCGGGGACGACCATGTTCACCAGGATGTTCTCCGGCCCCAGGTCCCAGGCCAGGCTGCGCAGCAGCCCGTACAGACCGGACTTGGCCGCGCCGTACGCCCCGCCGCCGACCATGCCCGCCTCGGCCAGCCCGGCGCCGAGCATCACCACCCGGCCCCACTCGCGGCCGCGCATCGCCGGCAGGGCGGCCTGCAGCGTGTGGTAGACCGCGTCGACGGACGTCCGCAGCACCTCCTGCCACTGCTTGGCGGGGACGTCCTCGAAGGCGGGCATGGGCCGGCCGGGGCGCGGGATGGCGTCCCCCCACACGACGGCGTTGTTCACCAGCACGTCGATGCCGCCCCAGGCGGACACCACCTCACCGACGGCCTCGCGGATCACCCGCTCCTCGTTGAGGTCGTAGCGGACGATCAGCGGGGTGCCGCCCTCGGCCGTGACCTGGGCCGCCGTCTCCTCGGCGCCGGCCAGGTTCGAGTAGTAGGTGATGGCGACCCGTGCGCCCTCGGCGCCGAAGGCCCGCGCCGTCGCGCGTCCGATCCCCGAGGAGGCCCCGGTCACCATCACTACCTTGTCGCGCAGATCGGTCTTCATCCGGGACAACCCGCTTTCGTGGTCAGGGCAACGGCGGTGGTACTGCAGCGCGTCCCGCGAGTGGCGCTCGAGCCCGAGCATCGGGCCTGCGGCTCGAATCGCGGTCAACTGCGGGCGGGGCGCCGTGCGCGGGCTGCACGACGGTTCGACCACTCCTCAAGACCGTCCTGTCAGCGTCCTGTCCGACCGCCCGCGGGGTGGAGCGGAGCCCTGACCGGGGCCAGCCGAACTGATGGAGGACAGCTGCGATGAGCGAAGCGAGCGGACGACTGGTCGGCACCTGGACCACCGAACTCGACAACGACGGCGAGCCCACGTTCGGGCTGGTCTCGTTCTCCGCCGACGGCGGTGTCACCTCGACCCAGACGAACACCAAGAACATCGGCCTGGGCAACTGGGCGCTCACCGGCGAGGACACCTTCGAGTACAACTTCCACATCCTCGCCACCGACGAGGGGGGCAAGCTCGTCGGCGAGGCGCACATCAACGTCGAGGGCCAGTTCGTCTCCGACACGCGCTGGGAGGGGCTCGGCGGCGCGTCGTTCTACGACCCGCAGGGCAACCGGCAGCGCGGCCACGGCGGCTCGAAGGTCGTCGCCGTGAAGTACGGCATCGACAAGTAGCCGCAGCCCGGCCCGGCTCAGCCCCTGTCCCGTGCGAGTACCGGCGCGCGCGGCGCCGAGCGGTCCGCCGTCTTCCTGAACAGTTCCCGGGAGGAACGAACTTTGGCCACAGAACAGACTCTGCTCCGCGCCGCGCCCGGCTCCGCCGTCTGGGAAGGACTGCGCTCCCTGCTCCGCGGTGACGTGGTCCTCCCCTCCGACGCGGGGTACGGCTTCGCGCGGCAGTTGCAGAACAAGGAGTACGACGTCATCGGCCCGCAGGCGGTCGCCTACTGCGAATCGCCGTACGATCTGCGCGCCTGCGTGCGCTTCGCCCAGGAGCACGACGTGCCGCTGCACACCCGCAGCGGCGGCCACAGCTTCAACGGCTGGTCCACCGGCCCGGGGCTGGTCGTCGACCTGTCGCGGATCAACCACGTGCTGGTCTGCAACGGCTCGGTGCGCCTGGGCGCGGGCACCCAGTCGGTGGACGCGCTCGACGTGCTGCGGCCCACCGGCACCCAGCTCGTCACCGGCACCTTCCCCACCGTGAGCGCCGGCGGCTTCCTGTCCGGCGGCGGCCTCGGCTGGCAGACCCGCAAGTTCGGCGTCGGCAGCGACCGGGTCGTCTCCGCCCGCGTACTGCTGGCCGACGGCCGGGTGATCCGCTGCTCCGCCACCCACGACCCGGACCTGTACTGGGCGGTGCGCGGCGGCGGGGGCGGCAACTTCGGGATCGTGGTGGACTTCGACGTCCGCCCGATCGACGCGCCGCTGCTGGTCGGCTACGACACCATGTGGGACTTCGGGCAGGCCGCGGACGTGCTGGCCGGCTGGCAGGAGTGGTGCGCGAGCGCCCCGAACGACCTGGGCTCCTCCCTCGTCGTGCTGCCGCAGATGTTCAGCCCGCACGACGACCCGATCATCAACGTCTGGGGCGCCCACCACGGGACGAAGGACGAGCTGGAGGGCCTGCTCGACGAGCTGGCCGAGCGGGTCGGGGCCCGGCCGGTCAAGCGGACCGTCGGCGAACCCCTGCCGTACAGCGAGGTCATGCACGAGCGGCTGTGCGACGACAAGTCCGTCGCCCAGTGCCACCGCACCGGCCACAACCCGCTGGCGGTCGGCCACCGCCACCCCTTCACCCGGCAGAGCTACGCGCTGACGAACCGGCCGGTGACCCGGGACGAGGCGAACCGGTTGCTCGACGCGTGGGACCCGCGGCGGGACAACGAGCGGTACCTGCTGTGCATCGCGCTGGGCGGGGTGGCGAACGAGGTCGGCAGGACCGAGAGCGCGTACGTGCACCGCGACGCACAGTTCCTGACGGGCTACCAGATGGCGGTGCGCGAGGACGTGCCGGCGCCGGAGACCGTCGCGGACCTCACCGCCTGGGCGGACGGCGCCACCGCGGCGCTCGCCCCGATCGCCAGCGGCGCGTACATCAACTTCCCCAGCTCCCGCACGCCGGAGAACTGGGGTGCCGCGTACTACGGCGAGAACCACCCCCGGCTGCTCGACATCAAGCGGCAGTACGACCCGGACAACTTCTTCCGGCATTCGCAGAGCATCGGGAGCTGAGATGACCCTGGACCACGACCACACCGCCGACCCGGACACCGCCCCGCAGGGGGCGAGCACCTGGGACCTGCGGGGCAAGCGCATTCTCGTCACCGGCGGCTCGCGCGGCATCGGGCGCGGCATCGTGCTCGCCGCCGCGCGCGCCGGAGCGCAGGTCGTCACCTGCTACCGGCAGCCCGGAGAGGCGGTCACCACGCTGGAGGCGGAACTCGCGGCCACCGGCGGCAAGCACCTGGTGCTGCGCGCCGACGCCACCAAGGCGGCGGACATCGAGGAGATCGCCGACGCCTGCGAGGCCCGCTTCGGCGGTCTCGACGCGATCGTCAACAACGCCGGCACCTACGTGCCGACGCCCTACGCGGAGCTGGACGCGACCCAGTGGGCCGCCACCGTGGACGGCAACCTCACCGCCGCCCATCTCGTCATCCACCGCTCGCTGCCCCTGCTCGCCCCCGGCTCCTCGATCGTCAACATCGGGTCCACGGTGGCGTTCATCGGCATCGACGGCGGTGTGCACTACACGGCCGTCAAGGCGGCCCTGGTCGGCATGACCCGCTCGCTGGCCCGTGAACTGGGGCCCCGGGGCATCCGGGTCAACACCCTGTCGCCCGGCCGGATCGACACCGAGGCGATGGACGACCTCCCCCCGCAGGTCGCCGCGTTCCAGCGGAAGATGTTCTCCTCCTTCACCGCGCTCGGCCGGCTCGGCCGCGTCGAGGAGATCGCCGGGTCGGTGCTGTTCCTGCTGAGCGACCTCTCGACGTACATCACGGGTCAGAACATCCACGTCGACGGCTGCGTGTGAGCCCCGTCGGCACTGCGGAGGGACAGGGAACGTGGCAATCTCGCTGACAGGCAGGAAAGTCCTGGTCACCGGTGGCAGCCGGGGCATCGGCCGCGGCATCGTGCTGGCGGCCGCCGCGGCCGGGGCCGATGTGATCACCTGCTACCGGCAGGAGGGGGAAGCGGTCGAGTCCCTCGTCAAGGCGCTGGCCGAGACCGGCGGCGACCACCATGTGGTGCGGGCGGACGTGCTCGAGATCGCCGAGATCGACGGGCTGGTCGCCGAGGCGAAGGAGCGCTTCGGCCGGCTCGACGGCATCGTCAACAACGCCGGTGTCATCAGTCACGTCCCCTTCGGCGAACTCCCCGCCGAGGAGTGGTCCCGGGTCCTGGACTCGCACGTGACGGCGGCCTACCGGGTGATCCAGCAGGCGCTGCCGCTGCTCGGCGAGGGCGCCTCGGTGGTCAACATCGGCGCGCGCGGCGCGGCGGCCGGCATCCCGCTGCGGGCGCACTACACGGCGGCGAAGGCCGCGATGATCGGGCTGTCGCGCTCGCTGGCCGTGGAGCTGGGCCCGCGCGGCATCCGCGTCAACGTCGTGGCGCCCGGCATCATCGAGACCGAGGCCTTCGCGGCGATGCCGCAGGAACGGGCCGACGGGATGCGGCAGATGTACTCGAAGAAGACCGCGCTGGGCCGGCTGGGCACCGTGCCGGAACTCGCGGGGCCGGTGCTCTTCCTGCTCAGCGACCTCGCCTCGTACCTCACCGGCGAGACCCTGAACGTCGACGGCGGCATCTGACCGCACCCGCACCGCACCGCGCAGGCCCCCGCCGCACCCGGCGGGGGCCTGCGCGCCGTCGCGGGCTCAGCCCTGCGGCGGTGCCGTGAGCAGGCCCAGCGCGGTCAGGTCGGCCACGGGCTCGTGGACGCTGCAGGAGCCGACGGACGTGAAGGTCGCGCGCACCCGGGCGATGCCGTCCGCGCCCAGCCGCTCGACGCGGTCGCGGACCGATTCCGCCGCCCGCTCGGCCAGCAGCGCCGCCACCGCGTCGCCGTCGGCGCCGTCCAGGGCCGCCGCGGTGGCCAGCAGGACGTTGAGGAAGCCGTGGTGCTCGAAGCCGGTCACCGGGTCGGTGTGCCGCAGGGCGTGGTGCAGTCCGGCGGTGCACTTGAAGGGCAGTCCGCGGCCGGCGCAGGTCACGATCGCCCCGGCCAGTTCCGCCGCGTCCGGGAACGCCGCGGCGGCGGTGCCGCCGGTGCGCAGTTTGGCGTGGTGCCGGCCGGCCGCCAGCGCGTCGGCCGCCTCCGGGCCGAGGGCGCCGCGCGCCACCTCCACGTGCGCGGTGACGTCCCCGGGCAGCTCGCGGTCCAGGACGGCGAGGGCCTCACCGATCGCGGCGCCGTCGGGCAGCGCGATCTCCACGGCCGCGAGCCGGGCCCCGGGCACCTTCGCGAGCAGGTCCAGGGCGGGCAGCAGCGCCGGGACGCCGCCCGGCACCGTCAGGCCGATGGCGACGGGGTCGCTGCCGGGCACCGCCGCGATGGCGTCCGCGAGCTCGCCCAGCCGGGGGGCGGGGAAGACGAAGGGGCCGACGAGGTCCGCGAACCACGCCGTCCGGTAGCCCAGGTGGGCGGGCAGTGCCCGCGGCAGCGGCACGTCCCCCGGGGGGAACAGCGCGGCGTCGTCGATCAGTCCTGACCAGGCGGTGTCCATGGAACGGCCTTCCCTCTCGGCGGCGCTGCGCCACCCGCGTGGAGGGGACCGGTGCGCCCGGTCCCCTCCAGCGATCTCAGCGGTTCAGCTCACCTTTCGTCAACTCTTCAGGAGGTCGAAGTTGCTGGTGGTGACCGCTCCCTTCTTGATCTTCACGGTCGTCGTGGTCGGCTGGTAGCCGTCCTTGGCGATGATCAGGGTCAGCGGGTTGTTGCGGACGTCGAGCCACAGGGCGTACGTCCCGTCCGTGGCCGTCTTGAGCGTGTAGTGCGTCGCCCAGGTGTTGATCTGGACGGTCGCGCCCGCCAGCGGCGTGCCCGCTCCGGTCACCTTGCCGGTGATCTTGCCCCAGGTGGCCGGGGGCTTGACGGTGAAGGTGACACCGATCGGGTCCAGCCGGTAGGGGGTGTCGCTGGTCAGCGCCAGCGAGGCGTGGAACGTGCCGGGCTGGGTGACCTCCGGCACCGACGCGTCCAGCGTGACGGTGAACGACACCGTCGCGCCGGCCGCCACGGTCAGCTCGCCGGTGCTCTCGCTCAGCCAGCTGACGTCGGCGCTGTCCGTCTGGTCGTAGCCGGGCAGCAGCTCGGCCGTCTTGACGGGGGTCTGGCCGGCCAGGCCGCCGATCGCGTAGAAGCCCGGTCCCGCGCCGCCGCGGTAGACCGACGCGTTGGCGTTGGGCAGTGCGCTCCAGGTGTTGTCGGCCGGGTTGTAGGCCCACGCCTGGTTGGTGAGGGCCGCACCGCTGTTGATGGCGCCGCCGGCGATCAGCAGCAGCCCGTTGGCGGAGGTGTACGACGTGCCCCACTGGTCGGTGGGCTGGTCGGCGATCGGCGACCAGGCGTCGGTGGCCGGGTCGTAGACGTAGCCGTGCTTGACGCTGCCCGCGTCGGTGGTGCCGCCGGAGCAGTAGAGCTTGCCGCTGACGGCGCCGCACGCCTCCCAGGCGATGGCCTCCGGGTAGGCGGCCGCGGCGGACCAGCTGTCGCTCGCCGGGTTGTAGACCGCCACGTCGGTGGTGCCGCAGACGGTGGCGGTGCAGCCGCCGACGACGTACAGCTTGCCGTTGACCACCGCGCTGCCCGAGCCGGCGTACGGCTTGGGTGCCGCGGTGCCGGTGGACCAGGTGTCGGCCGCGGGGTCGTAGACCTCCAGCTTGGCGTCGGGGGCGCCGGAGGCTCCCCAGCCGCCGGCGACGTAGAACTTGCCGCCGATGACCCCGCGGGCGGGCGCCTCACGGGTGTCGGCCGCGGAGGCCTTCTTGGTCCAGGTGCCCGCGGTGCTGTCGTAGGCGTACAGGTCGCGGGTGTCCGCGGCGCCGGTGAAGCCGAAGCCGGAGTAGACGGTGCCGTTGACGACGCCGACGGCGTTGTCGCCGGTCGCCACCGGCAGGTCGGCGATGATCTGCCAGGCCGTGCCGGCCGCGTTCTGCGCCAGGGGCGCGGTCCGCCCGGCCTTGTCCGACCTCAGGGACAGCTTGGTGGTGCTGCTCTTGACGACGTTCAGCGGGGCTCCGCCGGTCTTGGCGATGACGAAGTCGCCCGCGGTCTCGCCGATCTTCAGGGTGGCGGGAGCGGTGCCGGTGTTCTTCACCGTCACCTTCTGGGTGGCGGTGCCGCCCCACGCGGCCGTCTTGTTGATGGCGCCGGGGGTGACCTGGAGCCGGCCCGCCTTCAGGGCGAGGTCCGCCCCGACGGTGCCGTCCGGCGGCACGTTCGCGGTGGCGGAGGCCTTGGAGTAGCCGGCCGCCGCGGCCACGAACGGGTGCTTGCCGGTCAGGTGCGAGAAGAGCCAGTAGAAGCCGTCACCGAGCACCGGGTCGTCCGGGGTCGCCGCGGTCGTGGTCTTCTCGGCCGGGGCGTCGACGCTGGAGACCGTGGCGCCGTTGACGCCGGTGTGGGTGTTGGCGTCCGTCACGTTGCCGACCACCAGGCCGCCGGGGACCGGGTCGTAGGAGCGCTGGCCGACGAAGACGTTGTCCAGCTCCCACCAGTAGGCCCAGGTGCCGGTGTAGTGGAAGCGCAGCCGCACGTCGCTCTTGCCCGCGTACGCGGTCAGCGGCAGGTCCACGTGCTTGGGGCCCAGGACCGAGGCGGTCGTCTGGTGCCACAGCGTGGTCCAGGTGGTCCCGCCGTCGGCGCTGACGTCCACGTCGGCGGTCGAGTTGGAGTAACCCTTGTACTCGGTGTCGAAGCCGACCACCGGGCTGGTCCTGCCGGTCAGGTCGAACGACGGGGTGATCAGCTGGCTGTCCTGGTGCTTGCCGCTGCCGAGGTGGTCGCTGTCGATCATGGCGAAGCCGCCGGTGCCGCCGGTCTTGTTGGTGCGCTTGCCTGCGTCGTCGAAGCCCCAGCCGCCGGTCGTGCCGTCGGCGTTGACCACGCTCCAGCCCGCGGGCGCGCCGCTGGTGGAGTCGAACGGCTCGGTGGTGCCGTTGAGGTGCACGGCGTAGCCGGGCGCCTGCGCGGCGATCTCGTCCACCGGCACGGCGACGTTCACGGTCTGGTCGGCGGTGCCGACCGCGACGACCTTGTCCACCGGCTTGTACCCGGTGTAGGCCGCGGTGACGTGCAGGGTGTACGACACGCCCTGCGGAAGCGTCAGCTGGTAGGCGCCGGTGACCGGGTCGGTGAAGACCGGGCCGCCCGGCACGCCGTCCACCGTGATCTTCGCGTAGAGCGGCCAGCCGTGGCCGGACCCGTCGGCGACCTTGCCGGAGACGGTCTGGCGGGGCACGGCGTCCAGCGCGAACGACTGGGTGACCGTGCCGCCGTCGGTGAGGACGACGGAGGCGACGGTCCGGGTGGCGTAGCCGTAGGCGCTCGCCGACACGTCGTAGGTGCCCGGCGGGATGTCGAGCGCGTACGCGCCGGCCGCGTCGGTGACCGCGCTGTGGTCACCGGCCTTGACCTGCACTCCGGCCAGTGGCGCGCCGGTGGCGTGGTCGGTGACGGTCCCGGAGATCACGCCGTGCGGGCCGCTGCGGAAGGCGTCCAGGCCCTTGGGGGTGCCCAGGCCCGTCGGGCCGTCGTAGCCGGCGCCCGCGGTGCACAGGTAGGACGGCGTGCAGGTGCCGTTGAGGCCCGTGGTCACGTCGTTGAGCGAACCGGGCTTGGTGTACGGGTAGGAGTTAGGGTACGTGCCGGCGCCGGGGGTGCCGGCCGCGGCGTAGACGCCCGCGATGATCGGCGAGGCGGCGCTGGTCCCGCCGTACACCGCCCAGCCGGAGGCCCCGTAGGTCTGGTAGACCGCGACACCCGTCAGGGGGTCGGAGACGGCGGAGACGTCGGCCACCGCGCGCTTCGCGCAGGGGGTGTCCGTCTGGAAGGCGGGCTTGGGCTCGTAGAGCGAGCACCCGGAGCCGGGGCCGCCGTACGAGTTGTGCCAGACCGACTCCGTCCAGCCGCGCCCGGTGCTCGCGTCCCTGGCCAGCGCGGTGCCGCCGACGGCGGTCACGTACTGGGAGGCCGCCGGGTAGCTGACGCCGTAGTCGCTGTCGCCCGAGGAGGCGACGACGGCCACGCCCGGGTGGTTGAAGTACGGGTCCATCGACGTCGTCTCGGACGGGTCCTCGCCGCTGCCGGGCGTCGAATTGTAGGCGGTGCCGTACGAGTTGGAGACGTACTTGGCGCCGAGCGCGACCGCCTGGTTCACCGCCGCGCCGAGGTTCTCGAAGCTCGGGTCGTCGGCCTCGACCAGCAGGATGTGGGCGTTGGGAGCCGCCGCGGACACCATGTCGACGTCGAGCGAGATCTCACCCGCCCAACCGGTGTCGGGGGCCGGGTAGTCGGTGCCGCCGCGCTGGCTGACCTTGCGGAAGCAGCCGTTGGCGGTGGTGCAGGCCGGGAGTCCGTACTGCGCCCGGTAGACCGCGAGATCGGCCTCCGCGGTGGGGTTGTCGTAGGCGTCGACGATGGCCACGGTCTGGCCGGCGCCGCCGTCGGCGGGCAGCGCGTAGGCGCTCTGCAGATCGGCGGGGCCGAAGCCGTTCGGGGTGGCCGCGTTGATGCCGACGGTGCCCTTCAGGTCGGTGCGGCGCAGCGCGAAGCAGCTGAACTGACCGGGCTTGGCGGCGCCGCACGCGGCCGTCACGTCGGGCTTGGCGGTGGGGGCCGCCGACGCGGGCGCCGCGGCGGGCAGTTGGAGGCCGAGCAGGGCTACGGTGGCGGATGCGGCGGCGGCGATCACCGACGCGACGCCTCTGCGTCTTCCGGGCCGCCGCTGTATGGGTATACGCAAAGCAGGACTCCTGGAATCTGACCGGAGCCGGCCGGTACGCGGGTCGAACGGCCGGCAGCGGGTCCTACGGACCGCTTGCGTATACCTACGCCTCAGCCGTACCAGCGGAACGTGACATGGTTGTCGGATACCTGACAGTCCCTGGCCCGGCATTCGGCGTCGCGTTCCTGTCAATCGGACGCGGCGGCTCCGGCTGTGATCGTGTTCACGGCTGCGGCTCGTCCAGCCAGCCGTGCCGCGCCGCGTGCCAGACCAACTGGACGCGGTTCTCCACGCCCGCCGCACGCTCCATCACCGCGAGATGGCGCTGCACCGTCCGCACGGCGACCCCCAGCGCCCGGGCCATCGCCTGGTCGGTGCTCCCGTTGACCAGCATCGCCAGGATGCGCAGCTGGACGGCGCTGCGCCCGTCGGAGTCCCGTTCCCGCAGCGGCGTGCTCGACGCCCACACCGCCTCGAAGAGCGCGACGAGCGCGTCCAGCAGCCCGCTGGGACGCACCAGCAGCATGGCCGGGCCCGGGACTTCGGCCTCCGGGGCCAGCGGCAGCAGCGCCAGCGACCGGTCGGCGATGCACAGCCGCATCGGCAGGCTGCCCGCCACCCGCACCTCCTCGCGAGCCCGCCTCTCGCCCGCCCCGCCCAGGACACCGGGGGCCTCCAGCGCCGTCCGCTCGCGCACCACCCGGTGCCGGACACCCTCCTCGGGCCGCTCCGCCCCGTCCAGCGGGTCGCGCCACTCCCCCTCCGCGGGGAACGGGCCGCGGACGAACGAGGCGACCTCGGTGCGCGCGGAGCGCCGCAGTTGCTCGGCCCACAGCCCGGCCGCGCCGTACCCCTCCACGACCTGGACGATCTCCTCGGAGCGGTACCCCTCGTGCACCCGCTGGTACTCGACCGCCAGCCGGTCCAGTAACTCGCGCCCCTGCCGCAGCTGTTCCTGCGTCCGGGCCACCAGCGGCAGCAGTCCGACCCGTGGCGGAGCCGGATACCAGCGCCCGTCACCCCCGGACCGCGCCAGCCCGCGCGCCCCGAGCTCCGCGCAGACCGCTTCCGCCCGCGTCACCGCCACTCCGAGATCCCGCGCCAGCCCGCCCACCGCGACGCCGCGGGTGGCCACCAGTAACCGGTAGGCCCGATCCGCATCGGCGCTCAACCCCAGGGCCTCAAACGGACGTTCGGTCATGATCGGGACACTAGCCCGACTCGGCGCACGGCTCCCCCGGAACACGGGTATGTCACACAGCTGGTACGTAGCGTGACGTGCAGGGGAGCCCGCACAGAGCCACCACGTGCGACCGGATCAGCCGGCGGAGCTCACGGCATGCGGCCCACGGACGGTCGCACTGCCGGGAACCGGCTCGGAGGGGTCCGCGCCCAGCGAGACGATCCGGTTGCCCTCGCCGACATGCACGATCCTCGGCTTCAGCGCCCGCGCCTCGGCGTCGTCGACCTGGGCGTAACTGATCAGGATGACCAGATCACCGGGGTGCACCAGATGCGCCGCCGCCCCATTGATCCCGATCACTCCGGAACCGCGCTCACCCTCGATGACGTACGTCTCCAGCCGGGCACCGTTGTCGATGTCGACAATGTGCACCAGCTCACCCGGCAGCAGGTCGGCCGCCTCCATGAGCTCCCCGTCGATCGTCACCGACCCCACGTAGTGCAGATCGGCCTCGGTCACCCGGGCACGGTGGATCTTGGACTTGAACATGGTGCGCTGCATGAGAAAACTCCTGGAGCTAGGCTCCCTGCCTGCGTTCTTGCAGGTCAAGGGCATCTTCCACATCCTACAACCCGACGCGCCCGCGTCCAGGGCGGCAACCGGAACGTGATCACGCGGCCGGGCACCGCCGCTGGTCGGGGCGGTTCCCCCGAGCGGCCTGAGACGCATGTCACGCGGAGCGGCGGGCGGCGGAGGCGGTGTCGGTGGGGGTGTCGGTGGGGGTGGCAGCATCGGGGGCCGTTCGGCGAAGCCCTCGGGCGGGCGCGGGGACCGGCGCGGCGGGGAGACATGGGCGCGGCGTGCCGTTGTGAGCGGACGGTTGCCCACCTTCACCACCCGCTCCTGGACCCGCCCGCCGGGCAGCGGCGAGGCGTATCTGGTGCTCCGCATCGGCGACAGTGCGACGTGAACCCCCTCCGGTGTTCATGAACTGAAGGCATGTCAAGACCGTCCCGTCAGCCCACCGCTGTCCGGATTCCGTGCGGCGGAGGTGCGTGGGCGGGCGGTCGGGAGCGACGCGGCGGATACTTTCGGCGATCTGCGCTGGTCATCGCCGTTGCTTCAACACCTGACGAAATTTCCGCGCCATTTATCGTTATTGGGCGAGCTTTTCCCGGTCCCGCCGCGCACTGCGTGCACAACTCTTGACATGGATGAAACACAAGGAGAACCATCGCGGTGTACCGGGAGAGCGCTCTCTCGCACCTGTGGAGGCGCACCCGCTCTGTCGCTGTTCCCGTCGCCGTCCGGCCGCTCCACGGCCGGTCGGCCGCCGAGCCCTGCCCTCACACCCCAAGTTCGTGAACACAGGAGAGTCGCTCATGCTCGCACCCCCCACCGGTCCACCCCTGCCAAGAACCGCGGCGCCGGTGAACCTGCGCAACACGGCAGTCGCGGTCATCACGGCGCTGATCGCCTCGTTGCTCCTCTTCGTCCCCTCGCACGCGGCGCACGCGGCCGACACCCTCCTGTCGCAGGGCAAGGCGGCCACCGCGTCCTCGACCGAGAACGGCGGCACCCCCGCCGCCAACGCGGTGGACGGGAACACCGGGACGCGCTGGGCCAGTGCCGCCGCCGACCCGCAGTGGCTGCAGGTGGACCTCGGCGCCACCGCGGCCATCAGTCAGATCGGTCTCAACTGGGAGACGGCGTCCGCCAAGGCGTTCAAGATCCAGGTCTCGGACAACGGCACGACCTGGACCGACGCCTACTCCACCACCACGGGCCCCGGCGGCGTGCAGACGCTTTCCGTAAACGCTTCCGGGCGCTATGTCCGGATGTACGGCACCGTCCGCGCCACCGGCTACGGCTACTCCCTCTGGGAGTTCCAGATCTACGGCACCGTGGGCGGCACCACTCCCCCCACCGGGGGCACGCTCCTCTCGCAGGGCAAGCCCGCGACGGCGTCCTCCACCGAGAACGGCGGCACCCCCGCGAGCGCGGCGGTCGACGGCAGCACCGGCACCCGCTGGTCCAGCGCAGCCGGTGACCCGCAGTGGCTGCAGGTCGACCTCGGCGCCTCCGCGACCATCAGCTCCGTCACCCTCAACTGGGAGGCGGCGTACGCCAAGGCCTTCAAGATCCAGACGTCGGACAACGCGTCGACGTGGACCGACGTCTACTCCACCACCACCAGCGCCGGCGGCAACCAGACGCTCGCCGTGACCGGCACCGGGCGCTACGTCCGGGTGTACGGCACGGTCCGCGGGACCGCGTACGGCTACTCCCTCTGGGAGTTCCAGGTGTACGGCACCGGCGGCGGCACCACCGACCCCGGCGGCCCGATCCAGGGCGGCGGTGACCTCGGTCCCAACGTCAAGGTCTTCGACCCGTCCACCCCGAACATCCAGGGGACGCTGGACCAGATCTTCACCCAGCAGGAGTCGGCCCAGTTCGGCACCGGCCGCTACCAGCTGTTCTTCAAGCCGGGCACCTACAGCGGCCTGAACGCGCAGATCGGCTTCTACACCTCGATCTCGGGTCTCGGCATCAACCCCGACGACACCCAGATCAACGGCGACATCACCGTCGACGCCGGCTGGATGGCGGGCAACGCCACCCAGAACTTCTGGCGCTCCGCGGAAAACCTGGCGATCACGCCCGTCAGCGGCACCGACCGGTGGGCCGTCGCGCAGGCCGCGCCCTTCCGCCGGGTCCACGTCAAGGGCGGTCTGAACCTGGCGCCCGCCAGCTACGGCTGGGCGAGCGGCGGCTACATCGCCGACAGCAAGATCGACGGCACCGTCGGCCCGTACTCGCAGCAGCAGTGGTACACCCGCGACAGCTCGGTCGGCGGCTGGACCAACGGCGTCTGGAACATGGTGTTCTCGGGCGTCCAGGGCGCTCCGGCGCAGGGCTTCCCGAACCCGGTCTACACGACGCTCGCCACCACCCCGGTGTCGCGCGAGAAGCCGTACATGTACCTGGACGGCAGCGAGTACAAGGTCTTCGTCCCCAACAAGCGCGTCAACGCGGTCGGCACGTCCTGGCCGAACACGCCGGGCACCTCGCTCCCGCTGAGCCAGTTCTACGTGGCGAAGCCGGGCGTCTCCGCGGCGACGATCAACGCGGCGCTCGCGCAGGGTCTGAACCTGCTCTTCACCCCGGGCGTCTACCACGTCGACCAGTCCATCAACGTCAACCGCGCCAACACCGTGGTGCTCGGCCTCGGCCTGGCCACCATCGTTCCGGACAACGGCGTGGCGGCGGTCAAGGTCGCCGACGTCGACGGCGTGAAGCTGGCCGGCTTCCTGATCGACGCCGGTGCGGTCAACTCGCCGGTGCTGCTGCAGATCGGCCCGGCCGGATCGTCCGGCAACCACTCCGTCAACCCCACGTCCATGCAGGACGTGTTCGTGCGGATCGGCGGCGCGGGCCCCGGCTCGGCGACCACCGCGGTCGAGGTCAACAGCAACGACACGATCATCGACCACACCTGGCTGTGGCGCGCCGACCACGGCGCGGGCGTCGGGTGGAACACCAACCCGTCCGACACCGGCCTGAAGGTCAACGGTGCCAACGTGCTGGCCACCGGCCTGTTCGTCGAGCACTTCAAGAAGTACAACGTGCAGTGGAGCGGCGAGAACGGCAGGACGATCTTCTTCCAGAACGAGATCGCCTACGACCCGCCGAACCAGGCCGCCATCCAGAACGGCAGCATCAGGGGCTACGCCGCCTACAAGGTCGACGACAACGTCACGACCCATGAGGGCTGGGGCCTCGGGAGCTACTGCAACTTCACCGCGGATCCCACGATCGTGCAGGAGCACGGATTCGAGGCACCGAACAAGCCCGGCGTGAAGTTCCACGACCTGCTGGTCGTGTCACTCGGCGGCATGGGCCAGTACGCGCATGTCATCAACGACGTCGGGTCGCCGACGTCGGGGACCTCGACCATACCGTCCACGGTGACGTCCTATCCGTAACCCGCTGACGGCGTGAGAGCGGGGTGCGGGGCGGTCCGGAGGCGGGCCGCCCCGCACCCCGGCAAGCCGACCAGGCGAACCACCGCCGGCAAACCAACCCCGGTGAACCACCCGGCACATCAGCCGGGCACACCACGGCGGGTCACAGGCTGCGCAGCAGTTGCTCCGCGAGGGCGACCGCGATCAGACCGGCCCCCAGCAGCCACATGGCCACCCGCGTCCGGCCCTTGCGGCTCAGCTCGATGACCACCCCGCACACGATCAGCGCCGCTCCGTACACGCCCACGACCAGGACCGACGGCTGGTCCCCGAGCCGCATCACCAGCACGGCCGCCGCGACGGCCATGAAGAACGCGGCGACGACGATGCGTATCCGGCGCGCCTGCCGGGGGGTCAGCGGCTGGTGGCGGACGTCGCGGAGCAGGGCGAGCCGCTCGCGCGGTGTCGCGTCCTGCCACCGCTGTCCGAACTGCTGGTCGTCGAGTTCTTCATCGCCGGTTGTCGTCACGAGCTGAGCCTAGGGCCTGGGACGTGGCCCGCGGCCACTTCGCCGACCAGACCGCTCAGGACCCGGCGGGACGCCCGCATCAGATCGGCGACATCGGCAGACAGGGAGTAGACCACGGTGTCCTTCTCACGGCTCGAGGTGACGATCCCCGACCGGCGCAGGATCGCCAGCTGCTGCGAGAGGTTGGAGCGCTCCACCTCGATCGCGGCCAGCAGCTCGCGGACCGGCATCGGACCGTTCTGCAGCAGTTCCAGGACCCGGATGCGCACCGGGTGTCCCAGCATGCGGAAGAGCTCCGCCTTCGCCTGGTACAGCGGAACCGGCACGGTCCTCACGTCCTCTCGCTCCCGTCGGTCGCGGGCAGCTCCACACCGTGCAGCCGGGCGAGCCCCAGCGACTCCTCCAGCGCGTCCAGGGCCTCCGAGATCGCCCCGAACTCGCCGCTGTCCACCGCCTCGGCCAGGGCGGCGCGCGCCGCTGCCACCCGCCCACGGACCGCATCGGCCGTCATCTCCGACATCGCACCTCCCGCAAGCCGAAATCTTGATGAGGACATGATGTATGGAAGTGAAGAATTCTTCAATTCCCTGCCGCACCCGGCCGTGACGGCCCCGGTGGAGCGCTCTCCCCCACCTCGACGTGCTGACGACACCCGGCACCTCCGTCCCCGCGCACCGAGAGCGCCCTCACCGATGGGAGACACCATGCACGGCACACCCAGCACCACCCGGCCACGGCACAAGCCCCCGCGGCACCCCTGGCGAGCACTGGTCCTGACCCTCGTCGCCGCCCTGGTGGCGGCCCTGTCCCTGACCGCGGCCGGAGCGCCCGCGCAGGCGGCGGACTCGCTGCTGTCGCAGGGGAAGCCGGTGACGGCCTCGTCGACGGAGAACGCCGGCACCCCCGCGAGCGCGGCCGTCGACGGCAACACCGGGACCCGGTGGTCCAGCGCCGCCGCCGACCCGCAGTGGCTGCGCGTCGACCTCGGGGCGACCGCCACGATCAGCAGGGTCGTACTGAACTGGGAGACCGCCTACGGCTCCGCGTACCAGCTCCAGACCTCGCCCGACGGCGCGACCTGGACGACGGTGTACACGACCACCACGGGCGCCGGCGGCACCGAGACCCTGAACGTCACCGGCAGCGGCCGGTACGTGCGGATCAACGGCACCGCCCGGCACACCCAGTACGGCTACTCCCTGTGGGAGTTCCAGGTCTACGGGACCACCGGTTCCACCACCCCCACCTGCGGCACCGCGAACGCCGCGCTGAACCAGCCCGCGACCGCGTCCTCCACCGAGAACGCCGGCACCCCCGCGAGCGCGGCCGTCGACGGCAACACCGGGACCCGGTGGTCCAGCGCCGCCGCCGACCCGCAGTGGCTGCGCGTCGACCTCGGCTCCAGCCAGGGCATCTGCGGCGTCCAGCTCAGCTGGGAGGCCGCCTACGCCAAGGCGTACCAGATCCAGACCTCGGCGGACGGCACCAACTGGACCACCGTCCACTCCACCACCACCGGCCCCGGGGCGACGGAACTGATCACGCTGTCGGGAACCGGCCGCTACGTCCGGGTCTACGGCACCCAGCGCGCCACCGCCTACGGGTACTCGCTGTGGGAGTTCCAGGTCTTCACCACCGGCGGCTCCACCCAGCCGCCCCAGGACGGCGCGGTGCTGCTCTCGTACAACAAGCCGGCCACCGCCTCGACCTACCAGAACGCCAACAGCTGCACCGGCTGCACCCCGGCCAAAGCCGTCGACGCCGACCCGGCCACCCGGTGGGCTACCAGCGACACCAACGGGTGGGTCGACCCCGGCTGGATCGCCGTCGACCTGGGCGCCACCGCGCACATCACCAAGGTCGTGCTCCAGTGGGACCCGGCCTTCGCCACCGCCTACCAGATCCAGACCTCGCCCGACGGCGCCAACTGGACGAGCGTGTACTCCACCACGACCGGCAAGGGCTTCAAGGAGACCCTGACCGTCGACGGCACCGGCCGCTACGTGCGGATGTACGGCACCGCCCGCAGCAGCGCGTACGGCTACTCGCTGTGGACCTTCGACGTCTACGGCACCGGCGGCAGCCCGACCGCGCCGCCCGCCCTGCCGCCGAACCCCGGCAACCCCACGCACCTGGTGTGGAGCGACGAGTTCAACGGCGCCGCGGGCACCCGGCCGGACACCGGCAAGTGGACCCAGGACGTCGGCAACGGCCAGAACGGCGAGCTGCAGTACTACACGAACGGCGACAACACCGCCATGGACGGTGCGGGCAACCTCGTCATCGAAGCGCGCAAGGAGGCGTCCGGCCAGTACACATCCGGCCGCATCAACACCTCGGACCACTTCACCTTCGCCTACGGCCACGTCGAGGCGCGGATCAAGGTGAGCGGCACCCAGGGCCTGTGGCCCGCGTTCTGGATGCTCGGGTCCAACTTCAAGACCGGCACCCCGTGGCCGAACTCCGGCGAGATCGACATCATGGAGCACGTCGGCAAGGTCGCGGACTCGGTCTACTCCACGCTGCACGCCCCGGCCTACAACGGCGGGAACGGCTACGGCTCGCCGTACACCGTCGCGGGCAGCGACTTCGCCGCGGCCTTCCACACCTACGCCGTGGACTGGGACTCCACCCACATGACGTTCTCGGTGGACGGCCACGCCTTCTTCACCGCGGACAAGGCGGTGGTGGAGTCGACGCGGGGCCCGTGGGTGTACGACCACCCGTTCTACCTCATCCTCAACAACGCGGTCGGCGGTGACTGGCCCGGAGCGCCCGACGCCACCACCGTCTTCCCGCAGAAGATGCTGATCGACTACGTGCGCGTCTCCCAGTAGTCCGCACGACCGCGGTTCGCGCCGCCACAGGTGCCGGCCGGGTCCCGTCCCCCGTGGACGGGACCCGGCCGGCACTTCGCCGTGCATCGTTGGAAAGAACGGCGTGCGGGAGCCGCCCGGGGGAAACCCACGATGTGTCCCGGATGGCACGTTCCAGGCTGGACACATTTTGGAAATGCGGCGGGCGGAAAGCTTGTGGGCGGCCGCGCGGCGCGTATATAACGTTGTAAAGCCGAGTGGCGGGAGAGCCTCCTCAACCACCGGATCACCGGTATCGGTGCACGTCACAGCGCTGTCTGGGCGCCGCGCTCGCCTTGCGCGGAGGTCCGTGGGCGTGCACCCCGCAGAACTCCAGGACCCGCACCACGTACTGCTCGGCGGCACCGCCGTCGTACCCAAGGAGTGTCGTGAGCATGACCACCAAGAGATCCCGCACCCTCGCCGCCGCCTGCGTGTTCGTCGCGACGGCCGCCCTGGCCACCGCCGGCTGCTCGAAGTCGGAGACGACGGACAAGGCCACCGGCGACACCGGCGCGGGAGCGCAGACCGTCGCGCCCACCACCGCCGCCGCCGGTGCGGGCTGCACGCTGCAGAGTTACGGCGCCACCAAGCTGGACCTCAAGAACATCGTGGTCGGCTTCTCGCAGTCCGAGAAGGAGGCCAACCCCTTCCGGATCGCCGAGACCCAGTCGATCAAGGACGAGGCCGCCAAGCTGGGTGTCAAGAAGCTGCTCACCACCAACGCGCAGTCGCAGCTTCCCAAGCAGATCAGCGACATCCAGGACATGCTCTCGCAGGGCGCGCAGCTGCTCATCGTCGCGCCGCTCAACTCCGACGGGCTGCAGCCCGCGCTGCAGGCCGCCGCGGCCAAGCACGTGCCGGTCATCACCATCGACCGCAAGCTCAACGCGACCGCCTGCAAGGACTACGTCGCCTTCCTCGGCTCCAACTTCGTCGAGCAGGGCAAGCGCGCCGCCGACGCGATGATCAAGGTGACCGGCGGCAAAGGCAAGGTGGCGATCCTGCTCGGCGCGTCGGGCAACAACGTCACCACCGACCGCACCAAGGGCTTCGTCGACCAGCTCAAGGCCAAGGCCCCCGGACTGGAGATCGTCGCGCAGCAGACCGGCGAGTTCGCCCGCGACAAGGGCCAGCAGGTGATGGAGCAGCTGATCCAGTCCAAGCCGGACATCACCGCCGTCTACGCCGAGAACGACGAGATGGGCCTGGGCGCGGTCACCGCCCTCAAGGGCGCGAACAAGAAGCCCGGCAAGGACATCAAGATCGTGTCGATCGACGGCACCCGCAACGCCGTCCAGGCCCTGGTCAACGGCGACTACAACGCCGTCATCGAGTCCAACCCGCGCTTCGGGCCGCTGGCCTTCGCCACCGCCCAGAAGTTCTTCGGCGGCGAGTCCATCCCGGAGAACGTGATCATCTCCGACCGGGAGTACGACGACAGCAACGCCAAGGCGTCGCTGGGCGGGGCGTACTGACCCCCGTCCAGCCGTGCGACGGGCCGCCCCCGCACCGGCGCGGGCGGCCCGCACCCTCCACCAGCTCTCCCCGGAAGGCCACGACCATGGCACCATCCGAAGCCGTCGAGGCGGCGTCCGTGCCCGCCGGCACCGCGGCACCGCCCGGCCCGTCCGTCGTGCTGGAGGCCGTCGGCGTCAGCAAACGCTTCCCCGGCGTGGTGGCGCTCGACGACGTGTCCTTCGCCCTGCGGACCGGTGAGATCCACGCGCTGGTCGGGGAGAACGGCGCCGGCAAGTCGACACTGATCAAGCTGCTCACCGGCGTGTACCGGCCGGACGGCGGCGAGCTGCGGCTCGGTGGCGACCCGGTGTCGTTCCACCGCCCCTACGAGGCGCAGCAGGCCGGGATCTCCACGATCTACCAGGAGGTCAACCTCGTCCCCCTGATGAGCGTGGCCCGCAACATCTTCCTCGGCCGCGAGCCCAAGAACCGCTTCGGCCTGATCGACTTCGCCCGCATGCACCGCGAGGCGGCCGAGCTGCTGACCGGCTTCGGGGTGCACGCCGACCCGCGCCGCCCGCTGCACACGCTGGGGGTCGGCACGCAGCAGATGGTGGCCCTGGCGCGGGCGGTGTCCGTCCAGGCGCGCGTGGTCGTGATGGACGAGCCCACGTCCTCCCTGGAGCCGCGCGAGGTCGAGACGCTCTTCCGGGTCATCGGCGAACTGCACGAGCGCGGCATCGCGATCGTCTACGTCAGCCACCGGATGGACGAGCTCTACCGGATCTGCGACCGCGTCACCGTCCTGCGGGACGGCAAGCACGTGCACACCGGCGAGCTGCGCGACCTCGACCGGATGCGGCTGGTGTCGATGATGCTCGGCCGCGAGATCGCCGAGGTCCGCCGGCACGGCACCACCAGCTTCGGCGAGGGCCACCGGGCGGAGCGGCAGCCCGTGCTGACCGCCACCGGACTGACCAGCGCGCGGGTCCTGCACGACGTCGGCCTGGAACTGCACCCGGGCGAGGTGCTCGGGCTCGGCGGGCTGCTGGGCTCCGGCCGCAGCGAGACCGCCAAGGCCCTGGCCGGCGCGCTGACGCTGGACGGCGGCACGATCAGCGTCGGCGGCCGCACCCTGCGCCGGCTCTCGCCCGCCGGGGCGATCCGGGCCGGGATCAGCCTGCTGCCCGAGGACCGCAAGGCCGAGGGCATCGTCCCCGGCCTGTCGGTCCGGGAGAACATCGTGCTCGCCGCGCTGCCCCGGCTCTCGCGCGCCGGGATCGTCTCGCGCGCCCAGCAGGACCGCATCGTCGAGGTCTTCATGAAGCGGCTGCGGATCAAGGCGTCCAGCCCGGAGCAGAAGGTCGGCGAACTGTCCGGCGGCAACCAGCAGAAGGTGCTGCTCGCCCGGTGGCTCTGCCTGGAGCCCAAGGTCCTGCTGCTCGACGAGCCCACCCGCGGCATCGACGTCGGCGCCAAGGCCGAGGTGCAGGCACTGATCGACGACCTCGCGCAGGAGGGGCTCGCCGTGCTGCTGATCTCCTCCGACATCGAGGAGCTCATCGAGGGCTCCGACCGCATCCTCGTCCTGCGCGGCGGCGCGGTCGCGGGCGAGCTGACCGACGACCGGGTCGAGGAGAGCGAGCTGCTCGCCGTCCTGGCCGAAGCGCCGGACGCGACCGACGCGCCGGCCGACACCCCGTCCGGCGAACCGGCCCGCCACACGACCGGTGAACCGGCCGACGCCCCCGCCGAACCACCGGCCGACGTCCCCGCTGAAGCACCGGCCGACGCCCCGACCGGCGGACCCGCGGCCCTGAAGAAGGAGGACCGGCGATGACCGACGTCCCGATCACCCTCGCCTCCCGCGGGCTCGACAGGGCCAGGATCACCGAACTGCTCCAGCGGTACGGCGTCTACGGCGCCGTCGCCGCGCTCCTGCTGTTCAACGCGGTCTTCAGCGACCACTTCCTGACCGTCGACAACCTGCGCACCCAGCTCGTCCAGGTCTCCCCCATCGTCATCGTCGCGCTGGGCATGGCCCTGGTCATCGGCACCGAGGGCGTCGACCTGTCGGTCGGCTCCACGATGGCGCTCGCCAGCGCGCTGCTGCCGCTCTACCTCGGCTACGGCCTGGTGCCCGCGCTGCTGCTCGCGCTGTTCGCGGGGGTGGTGGTCGGCCTGGTCAACGGCTCGCTGGTCTCCCTCGTGGGACTGCAGCCCATCGTCGCCACCCTGGCGCTGTTCGTCGGCGGCCGCGGCCTGGCGCTCGTCATCGCGGACGGGCAGCTCAAGCAGATCGAGAACACCGACCTGCTGGGGCTGGGCACCGACAGCGTGCTGGGCGTCCCGGTGGTCGTCCTGATCGCCGGAGTGCTCGCCGTCGCCATCGCGTTCCTCGTCCAGCGCACCACCTTCGGGCGGCAGCTGGTCGCGGTCGGCGGCAACCGGGCCGCCGCCGCGCTGGCCGGACTGCCCGTCAAGCGGGTGCTGATCGGCGTGTACGTGCTGTGCGGGGTGCTGGCGGCGCTGGCCGGCGTCCTCGCCACCGCGCGGCTGACCGCCAGCGACCCGTCCGCGCTCGGCAACCTGATGGAGCTGTCCGCCATCACCGCCGTGGTCGTCGGCGGCACCCCGCTGACCGGCGGCTCGGTACGGGTCCTGGGCACGGTGACGGGCGCCCTGCTGATGCAGCTGCTGCACGCCACCCTGGTCACCCACAACCTGCACGACTCCACCGCCCAGATGGCCCAGGCGGCCATCATCCTCGTCGCCGTCTATGTCGCCCGGGAGCGTCGATCCCGATGAAATCCCTCGTGAAAGCCCCCTCCGCGCCCGTCTCCGCAGCCGCCTTCACACCCCCGGCGGAGCTGGCGGCCACCGCCCGGCCCACCGGCCGGCGGCGCGCGGCCGAACTGCTGCAGCGCCAGGGCGTCCTCGCGGTCCTGCTGCTGGTCGTCCTCATCTCCTCGTTCGTCTTCGAGTCCTTCGCGAGCCTGGACAACGCCCGCGGGGTGACCGTCCAGGCGTCCTTCCTGTCGATCGTCGCCCTCGGGATGACGCTGGTGATCATCACCGGCGGGATCGACCTGTCGGTCGGCTCCGTCTTCGCGCTCGGCGGCGTGCTCGCGGCCTGGGCCTCGCAGTGGGGCATGCTGCCCGCGCTGCTGGTGCCGCTCGCCGTCTGCGGGGCGATCGGGGCGATCAACGGCCTGCTCGTCGCGCGGGCCGGGATGGCTCCGTTCATCGTGACGCTCGCCTCGCTGCTCGCCGCGCGCGGGCTGCTGCTCGCCCTCACCGACGAGGGCGCCACCACCTACCTCGTGCCGCGCGGCTCGGCCTTCGCCGAACTGGGCGGCGGCAGCATCGGCGGCTTCGGCTACCCGGTGTTCATCGCGCTGGCGCTGTTCGCGGTCGGCGGCCTGGTGCTGCAGCGCACCTCGTTCGGCCAGGCCCTGTTCGCCGTCGGCGGCAGCAGCGACGCCGCCACCCTGATGGGGCTGCCGGTCGCCAGGACGAAGATCCTGGTGTACCTGCTGAGCGGGCTGCTGGCCGGACTCGCCGGGGCGCTCAACGCCGCCCGGCTCTCCTCGGGCGTCACCATCATCGGCGTGGGGATGGAGCTCGACGCCATCGCCGCCGTCGTGATCGGCGGCACGCTGCTGGTCGGCGGCGCGGGCTCGGTCTCCGGCACCCTGTGGGGAGTGCTGCTGCTGGCGGTGATCCAGAATCTGATCAACCAGATCGGCTCGTTGAACTCCTCCTACCAGTCGGTGGTCAGCGGCGGCTTCCTGATCCTCGTGGTGGTCGCCCAGCGCTACCTGTCCGCGGCCCGCCGCAGCACCTGAACCCGTCCGGCTCCGCCGCCGGTCGTGGACCGGGCGGAGCCGGACGCACCACACTGGGGCCGGACACCGCCGGGTCTCAACCACCCGGATCACCACGGCCCGGAGCCCAGCGGCCCGGCCGAAGGAAGGACATTCGTGGGCGCCAGCCTCAAGGACGTCGCGCAGCTGGCGGGCGTTTCCATCAAGACCGTCTCCAACGTGGTCAACAACTATCCGCACGTCACCCCCGGGATGCGGGCGAAGGTGCAGCGGGCCATCGACGAGCTCGGCTACCGCCCCAACCTGACCGCCCGTCATCTGCGCAAGGGCCGGACCGGGATCATCGCGCTCGCCGTCCCCGAACTCGGCAACCCGTACTTCGCCGAACTCGCGGGCGCCGTCGTCGACGCCGCCGCCCGGCACGACTACACCGTCCTGCTCGACCACACCGCGGGCGAGCGGCAGAAGGAGATCCTGGTCTCCCAGGGCTTCCGTGCCCATGTCATCGACGGCCTCATCCTCAGCCCCATCGAGCTGGAGGCCGCCGACCTGCTGGGCCGGACCGACGACGCCCCGCTGGTGCTGCTCGGCGAGCGCGAGTACGACGCCCCCTACGACCAGATCGCCATCGACAACGTCTCCGCCGCGCGCACCGCCGTACGCCACCTCACCGGGCTCGGGCACCGGCGGATCGCCTTCCTCGGCGCCCGCCGGGAGAGCGCCCGGCAACCCGCGCACCTGCGGCTGCGCGGCTGGCGCGAGGAGCTGGGCGCCGCGGGGCTGCCCTGCGACGACTCGCTGGTGGCCGCCACCGACGGCTACGGCCGGGTCGACGGCGCCGCCGCCATGAACGCCCTGCTGGACCGCGGGGAGCGGCCCGACGCCGTCTTCGCGTACAACGACCTGATCGCGATCGGCGCGATGCGCGCGCTGACCGACCGCGGGCTGCGGGTGCCGGACGACGTCGCCGTCGTCGGCTTCGACGACGTCGAGGAGGGGCGCTTCTCGACCATCGCCCTCACCACGGTCTCCCCCGACAAGCAGGCCATCGCCCGGCTGGCGGTCGAACGGGTGGTGGCCCGGCTCGCGGGCGCCCCCGACCTGGTGCCGGAGCGGATCCAGCCCGGTTACACCCTGGTGGCCAGGGAGTCCACCGCGCGCCGACCCGGCTGAGCCGGTGCCGCACCGGGCACGACCGCCCGCCGCGTCACCGTCCAGCACCGCACCCTTCCTGAGGACTGAGCATGCCCCGACCCGCAGCGCACCGTGAACCGTTCGGCACCACTCCGGACGGGCGGGCCGTGGACCGCTGGACCCTGCGGTCCCCGGCCGGAGTCACCGCCGAGGTCCTCACCTACGGGGGCGTCCTGCACGCCCTGAACGTCCCGGACCGCGCGGGCCGCACCCGCTCCGTCGTCCTGGCCCTGCCCGACCTGGAGGGATACGCCGGGCCGAGCCCTTACTTCGGCGCCCTCGTCGGCCGCTACGCCAACCGCATCGCGGGCGGCCGGTTCACCCTGGACGGGCGGGAGCACCGCGTACCGGCCAACGACCACGGGCACGCGCTGCACGGCGGACCCGACGGGTTCGACAACCGGGTGTGGGACGCCGAGCCGGTCGGCGACGAAGCGGCCGTGCGGCTGACGCTGCGCAGCCCCGACGGCGACATGGGCTTTCCCGGCGAGCTGACGGTGACGGCGCTCTACGCGCTCGACGACCGCGGCACGCTCTCCGTCACCTTCGAGGCCGTCACCGACCGGCCGACCGTCGTCAACCTCACCAACCACGCCTACTTCAACCTGGCGGGCGCGGGGACGGGACCCCGCCCCGGCGCCGTGCTGGACCACTGGCTGAGCGTCGGCGCGGACAGCTACCTCCCGGTGACGGCGGACGCGATCCCGCTCGGGCCGGCCCAGGAGGTGGCCGGCACGCCGTTCGACCTCACCGCGCCGCGCCGGCTGGGCGACTGCCTGGCGGAGGAGGACCCGCAGCTCAAGGACGCGGACGGGTTCGACCACTGCTGGGTGCTGCGCCCGGCGGAGGGCCCCGACGGGCTGCGGGCCGCCGCGCTGCTGCGCGACCCCGCGTCCGGGCGGGAGCTGCAGGTCTGGACGACCGAGCCCGGCATCCAGGTCTACACGGCCAACCACCTCGACGGCTCGCTCGGCGACGCCGACGGCAACCGCCACGAGCGGCACGGCGCGGTCTGCCTGGAGACCCAGCACTTCCCCGACGCGCCGAACCGCCCCGGCTACCCGAGCACCGTGCTGCGGCCCGGCACGGTCCTGCGCAGCCGCACGGAGTTCCGCTCCACCCACCTGCGCTGAACTCCCGCGGGGCGGCGGCGTGCCGTCCCGCGGGAGCCGGCCGCACCGCGCTCCGGTCGGGGCGCGGTGCGGGTCGGAGCGCCTTCCTCGTGGTCAGGACGCGGTGCAGGTCAGCGTCGGGGGCGTGTTGGTGCCGCTCCAGGTGCCCTGCAGTCCGAAGGACGTCGACGCGCCGGCGGCGAGCCGCCCGTTGTACGCGAGGTTCACCGCGCTCACCCCGGTCCCGGACTCCTGGACGGTGGCGTTCCAGGCGTTGGACAGGTGCTGCCCGCCGGGCCACGTCCAGGTGACCTTCCAGGCACTGGTGGGCGCGGTCCCCGCGTTGGTGACGGTGACGGTGGCGTTGAAGCCCGGGGTCCACTGGCTGTCGACGTGCCAGCCCGCCGTGCACCCCGAACCCCCGCTCCCGCCGGGGGCCGTGGTGGCGGTGACGGCGCCGGACGCGGGCGAGGTGTTGCCCGCCGCGTCATGGGCCCGGACGGTGTAGGTGTACGCGGTCGACGGGGTCAGGCCCGTGTCGGTGTACGTGGTCCCGGTGCTGCTGCCGACCGGCGCGGAGCCGCGGTAGACGTCGTAGCCGGTGACGCCCACGTCGTCGGTGGCGGCGCTCCAGGTGAGCGAGACGGTGGCGCTGGTGGTGCCGGAGACCGCGACGTTCGCGGGGGCGGTCGGCGGCTGGGTGTCGCCGCCTCCGCCGCCGGAGCCGAACGAGGGCGCCTTGACGCTGCTGAGGTAGGCGTCCTTGGCGGTGTTGATGGTGGTCCAGTCGTCGTTGAGTATCCCGCCGGTGTCACCGGAGTTGGGGTTCCACGACCAGAACGTCCACTGGAAGCTGTCGGCGCCGTACTGGGCGGTGGGACGCAGGTACTGCACGAGCGTCCTGAGCCAGGTCTGGTCGACGGAGGCCTGCAGGGTGGTGCCGAACTCCCCGACCCAGACCGGCGCGGTGTTCTGCTGGAAGAGGTAGCCCCAGTTCTTGGTCCAGACGGCCGCCATGTTGGAGGGGAACGCGGGGTCGGTGAACCAGGGCTGGGAGGCGACGCTGGTCGCGTAGTCGTGCGCGGAGTACACCAGCCGGTTGGCGACGCTCAGCCGGACCGGGTACTGGCCGGCGCCCTGGAGGTTCCCGCCCCACCAGTAGGAACTGCCGTTGAACGTCTGGACGCCCTCGACGAAGACGAGCAGGGACGCGTTGGCCGCCAGCACCGCGTTCCCGCCGCGCTCGGCCGCCAGCCGCCAGTCGGTGGCGGTGTCGCCGCAGCCCCAGCAGGCCGGGTCGTGCGGCTCGTTGTGCAGGTCGATGCCGATCATGGCGGAGTTGCCCCGGTAGCGGGTCGCCAGCGCGGTGAGGTTGCTGATCCAGGTGGATTCGGGGACCGCCGCGGTGTACCAGAGGGCCGACTGGCCGGCGGAGTCGGGACGGTGCCGGTCCAGGATGACCTTCAGGCCGACCGAGCCGGCGTAGTTGACGAGCTTGTCCATGATCTGGAGCGACGTCAGGCCCGGGAGATCGGCGTTCATGCCGCCGGAGGTGTTGATCCCGCTGGGCACGGTGCCCTTGAAGATGTCGTCGCTGTACGGGAGCCGGATCGTGTTGTACCCGGTCGACTTCATCTGGTCGATCATGCTCTTGTAGTCGCGCGACCAGAGGCCGTGCGGTACGTAGTTGGAGGTCTCGAACCCGAACCAGTTGATGCCGGCGATCCGCACCGGCTGGTCGGCGGCGTCCAGCAGTTGCCGGCCGCTGGTGTGCCAGTAGCCCGCCCCGGCGGCGGCCGCGGCCGGCTCCGCACGGGTGGGTGAGGGGGTGTCGGCGGCCTGGGCGCCCTGGAGTCCGGCGAGCGGGGTGAGCAGCGCGGCCAGGACCGCGGCGGCGGTTCCCGCCGAGCGCAGTCTGCGCGAGAGATGGAGCACGTCCCTGTTCCTCTCTGACGTTCGTTCCGATGGTGCGACTCTGATCAGCTGCGCGTGGGAGCGCTTCCACTCTTTGCCAACATCACCTCCGTAAAACGCGCCCTGGGGCTGGCCAGCAGAAGAGATCTGCGGCACGATTCCTTCAGTTTCCATAGCCACGATCGACCACCGAGGCCCGTGCCATAGAAGCGATGCCCGCAGACGGCGTCAAGGTGCCGAACAGCGTTCATCTCTTGAACGCTTTTTCTGGATTCGAATCGAAGAGAAATGGGCGAGATGAACCGAACACGTTTGGGAGCGCTCCCACAAATAAGCCGCTGGACGACGCTTCTGACGGCGACCGCGGCCGCCGCCGCGACCGCCCTGTGCGTCCTGCCGGCGCCTGCCGCGAGCGCCGCCGACACCGCCGGGACCCGGCCCGTCGACCACTCGCTCCCGGCCGGCTCGCGCTTCTACACCGAGCTCGACAGCAAGGCGGCCCACCAGGCGGTGGCCGACCTCACGGCACACGACTACGCCGGCGCCCTGTCCATGGCGAAGCTGGCCTCCTGGCCGGTGGCCCAGTGGTTCAACGGCACGAGCACGCCCCAGCAGACCACCGACGACATGGCGAAGCTGCAGGCCAAGGCAGCGCGCCGGCACCAGGTGCCGGTGGCCGTGGCCTACAACGTGCCGGGCCGCGACTGTTCGCAGTACTCGGCGGGCGGCGCGGCGAACTCCGCCGAGTACGCCGCGTGGATCGACGCCCTCGCCCGCGGGATCGGCGACCGCCGCACCATCGTCGTCCTGGAGCCGGACGGGCTCGCGCTGAGCCCGACCTTCTGCGGCGGCACCGCCGCCCAGCAGGCGGACCGGATCGCCGAGATCAGCGGCGCCGTGCGGCGGCTGGAGCGGCAGCCCGGCGCGGTGGTCTACCTCGACGCCGGGCACAGCGCCTGGCAGAACGTCGGCACGATGGCCCAGTTGCTGGTCGAGGGCGGCATCGCGCAGGCGCAGGGCTTCTTCCTGAACGTCTCCAACTACCAGACCGACACGGACCTGGTCCGCTACGGCACCCTGGTCGCGAAGTGCACCTGGTACCTGCGCAACGTGCCCGGCGCGGCGGCCGCCGACTGCGCGAACCAGTACTGGCCGCCCGCCGACGCGGACGCCTGGTACGCGAGCCACGTGCCCGCCGAGGCCGTGCTGCCGCACTTCGTGATCGACAGCAGCCGCAACGGACAGGGCCCGTGGACGCCGACCGCCGAGTACAGCGACCCGCAGACCTGGTGCAACCCGCCGGGGCGCGGGCTGGGCACCCGGCCCACCGCCGCCACCGGGGTCGCGCTGCTCGACGCGTACCTGTGGATCAAGGTTCCCGGTGAGTCCGACGGCAGTTGCACCCGCGGCACCGCCGGGCCCACCGATCCCGAGTACGGGATCACCGACCCGGCCGCCGGCGCCTGGTGGCCGGACCAGGCCCACGGGCTCGCCGCCCGCGCCCTCCCGGCCCTGACCTGGAACCTGGGCCGCCCCTGAGCCGGTACGCGGTGCGGCGCACCTGACCGGGCCGCACCGCGTACCTCCCGCACTTCCCGCGCCACCCCGTCCGCGCCGGACCTCCCTGGTTCCGGTGCGGGCGGGGTGGCGCTTCATTTACATCGATAGAGGTCAACGCCCGTCAACACATCCGATTGCTGCGCGAGGTCTGGACAGTGACTTGACGGCGTGCTGTCATTCCGCTGGGCAGAACGTTTCCAACGTTAGAAGAACCGCATCACGGCACGGCCCACCCCCACGAAGGAGCCGCACGGATGAAACGCTCCCCTGATGCCGGACACCCGCCCTGGCGGCGCCGGTTCGTCTCCGCGTTCGCGACCCTGGCGCTCGCCGCCGGCGCGCTGGCCGCCCTCGGCCCGGCACCGGCCAGCGCCGCCGCCTGGACGCCGAAGCCCTCCCCCATGACCACCCCCTGGACCGACCAGGTCCCGGTGGACAACCCGCTGCCGGAGTACCCGCGCCCCCAGCTCACCCGGCCCGACTGGGCCAACCTCAACGGCATCTGGGACTTCGCCGTCACCGGCCGCGACGCCGGCCAGCCCGCGGCGTTCACCGAGCAGATCCGCGTCCCGTTCGCCGCCGAGTCCGCGCTGTCCGGCATCAAGCGCAAGATCACCGAGAACGACAAGCTCTGGTACAAGCGCACCTTCACCGTCCCGTCCGCCTGGAACGGCCGCCGCGTCCAGCTCAACTTCGGCGCCTCCGACTGGCAGACCACGGTGTGGGTCAACGGCCGGCAGGCCGGAGCGGTGCACAAGGGCGGCTACGACGGCTTCGCCTACGACATCACCCCGCTGCTGACCGGCGGGGCCAACGCCGTCGTGGTCTCGGTCTACGACCCGACCCAGACCGGCGGAGGGGCCGTCGGCAAGCAGCGGATCAACGACGTCGCCCCGCACCCGGGCGGCGGGATCTTCTACACCGCCGCCTCCGGGATCTGGCAGACCGTCTGGCTGGAGCCCGTGGCCACCGCGCACATCACCCGCCTGGACCTGACGCCGAACCTGGCCGGCAACACCCTGCGCGTCACCGTCAGGGGCGACGGGATCGGCGGCCAGAGCGCCCGGGTCACCGTCTCCACCGCGGGCACCGTGGTCGGCACCGCCACCGGGGCCGTCGGCACGGAGTTCTCCGTGCCCGTGCCCAACGCGCACCGCTGGAGCCCGGACGACCCGTTCCTGTACGACGTGCGCGCCGACCTCACCGGCGGGGGCACCACCGTCGACTCGGTCGGCAGCTACGCCGGGATGCGCTCGATCGCGGTCGCCAAGGTCGACAACGTCCTGCGGCCGGTGCTGAACGGGAAGTTCGTCTTCCAGACCGGCACCCTCGACCAGGGGTACTGGCCCGACGGCATCTACACCGCGCCGACCGACGCCGCACTCCGCTCCGACCTGCAGGCGCACAAGGACCTCGGCTTCAACATGGTCCGCAAGCACATCAAGGTCGAGCCGCAGCGCTGGTTCTACTGGGCCGACCGGCTCGGCCTGCTGGTGTGGCAGGACATGCCGGCCATGGACACCGGCAAGTCGCCCGACACCGCGGCCCGCGCGCAGTGGGAGACCGAGTTCCACGCCGTCATCGACCAGCACCGCAGCTCCCCCTCGCTGATCCTGTGGGTGGACCAGAACGAGGGCTGGGGCCAGTACGACCAGGCCCGCATCGCAGGCGACGTCAAGGCCTACGACCCGTCCCGCCTCGTCGACAACATGAGCGGCGTCAACTGCTGCGGCTCCGTCGACGGCGGCAACGGTGACGTCATCGACAACCACATCTACGTCGGACCGGGCAACACCGCCCCCACCGCGACCCGCGCCGCCGTGCTGGGCGAGTACGGCGGGCTCGGCTTCAAGGTGGCCGGCCACGAGTGGTACCCGGGCGGCGGCTTCAGCTACGAGGACCAGCCGAACCTGGCCACCCTCAACAACCGCTTCGTCGGCCTGCTGGACGCGCTGCGCCTCAACCAGCTGCCCGCCGGGCTCTCCGCGTCGGTCTACACCGAGATCACCGACGTCGAGAACGAGGTCAACGGGCTGCTGACCTACGACCGCCAGGTCGTCAAGGTCGACGCGGCCCGGGTCAAGGCCGCCAACCAGGCCCTGATCAACGCCTCCCTCAACCCGCCGCCACCGGTCGTCCTGCCCGTCGGCCAGTACAAGTCCCTGCGGGTCACCACACCGGGCCACACCAACAAGTACCTGCGCCACGCCGACGGGCTGGCCTTCACCGAGGTCGTCGACGGCAACAGCGGCGCGCTGCTCAAGAACGACGCGACCTGGAAGGTCGTCACCGGTCTCGGCAACAGCGCCTGCTACTCCTTCGAGTCGCGCAACTACCCCGGCGAGTACCTGCGCCACCAGGACTTCCGGGTCAAGCGGGCGCCCAGTGACGGCTCGGCGCTCTTCAAGGCCGACGCCACCTTCTGTGCCGTCCAGGGCAGCGGCGGCGTCCGCTTCTCGGCCTCCAACATCCCCGGCAGCTACATCCGGCACATCAACTCCGAGGTCTGGCTGGCGACTCCGGGCGGCGGCCACACCTGGGACAACCCGGCCACCTTCACCGAGGACACCACCTGGTCCGTGGACTCGCCCTGGGCCCCGTGAGCTGACCACGACCCCGGGGACCACCTGACCGGCGGCTGGGGGGATTCCAGCTCCCTCCTCGTCCCTCCAGCCGCCCCCTCCGGGCCCGAGGATCCCGGTGTGAAGCACCGCACCCCCGCATCCGGCAGGCCCGGGGATCGCACCGGCCGCCCGACCCGGACGCACGGTCGGCGCTCACACGGCTCCCGGGCCCGCGTCCGAGCCCGCCCGCGCTCCGCGCCGGTGGACGGCCCAGCTCTGCACCTCCGCGGCGGCGACCGCCTCGATCGCCTCCACCAGCACCCGGCGGGCCTCGGCGTCCCGTTCGCCCTCCGGCAGCAGCCGGTACCGCTCGACGGACGGGCGCAGCCGCGACCAGGACTCCGCGGCGAGCACATAGCGCTCGGTGTGGTTGAAGACCTGGCGGAACCCGCCGATGAAGACGGCGACGCCCGCCACGGTCGCGGTGACCGCGGCGGGTGCCTGGATGCCGGCCGCGACCACGGTCGCGGCGCCCGCCAGCAGCGCGCCCAGTTCCGTGGCCCAGTGCCACCGGCGGGCGCGGTCGCGGGTGCGCGCGTACCACTCCAAGTCCCGCAGGGCGTAGGCCAGCACGGCATCGTCGGGGGACGGGGGTGCGAGGGGGGTCCGTCTGCGTATCAACACGCGAACATGGTGCCTCGTGCCCGGGGCAGACGGAGCGCATCAGGAAAGTGCGTCGTCCGAGGTGGCACCCGGGAACCCCCCGCTCCGGAGCTGCGTCCTCCTCGGTGCGGGGAAGATCGCGGGCACGCTCCGCGGAAGCGGTACGTCGAAAGGAAGGCACGCATCATGGGCATACTCGCCTGGATCATTCTCGGCCTCATCGCCGGGGTCATCGCCAAGGTCCTGCTGCCCGGACGCGACCCCGGCGGCATCATCATCACCACGCTGATCGGCATCGCGGGCGCGTTCGTGGGCGGCTGGCTCTCCGCCCGCCTGCTGGACAAGCCCATCGGGCACGACTTCTTCGACCTGGCCACGTGGGGCGCGGCCATCGGCGGATCGCTGGTCCTGCTGATCCTCTACCGGATCTTCTTCGGCGACTCGCGCGCACGCCGCTGACGCCGCCGTCCCGGTCGGGCGCCGCCGTCAGGCCGTTTCCTCGCGGTAGGCGGCGGCCTCCTCCAGGTCCAGCCGGCGCAGCAGCGTCCGGAGCATCTCGTCGTCGATGCGCCGGGCGTCGCGCAGGTCCACGAACACCTCGCGTTCGGCGCCGATCATCTCCCGGGCGAGTCGGCGGTACGTCTCGTCCGCGGACTCCCCGGTCGTCTCGTTGACCGTCCCCAGCCGCTCCCACACCGCGTTGCGCCGCCGTTCCATGACGGTGCGCAGCCGGTCGGCGAGCGGCTGCGGCAGTTCGTTGCGCTCGTCGGCGAGGAGTTCGGTGAGCCGGCGTTCGGCCGCGGTCGACGCCTCGCTCTGCGCCTGCGCCTCGGCGAGCGTCTCGGCGAGCACGTCACGTGACGGGATCTTCAGCCGGCGGATCAGCGGCGGCAGGGTCAGGCCCTGCACGACGAGGGTGCCGATGACGGTGGTGAACGTCAGGAAGAGCACCAGGTTGCGGGCCGGGAAGGCCTCGCCGTCGTCCAGGGTCAGCGGGATCGAGAAGGCGATGGCGAGCGAGACGACGCCGCGCATCCCGGCCCAGCCGACGATGACGGGCCCGGTCCAGTTGGTGTCGGGTTCGCGTTCCCGGATGCGGGACGACAGCATGCGGGGCAGGAAGGTCGCGGGGAAGACCCAGGCGAAGCGCGCCGCCACCACGACGACGAAGACCGCGAACGCGTACCAGGCGGACTCCGCCGCCCCGTACTCGCCGAGTCCGCCGATCACCACCCGCAACTGCAACCCGATGAGGGCGAAGACCGTCGACTCCAGGATGAAGCCGACCATCTTCCACACCGCCGCCTCCTGCAGACGAGTGGCGAAGTCGACCTGCCAGGAGCGGTGTCCCAGGTAGAGCCCGACGACCACGACGGCGAGCACCCCCGACGCGCCGACGTGCTCGGCCGCCGCGTAGGCCACGAACGGGATGAGCAGCGACAGGGTGTTCTGCAGCAGCGGCTCCTTCAGGTGCGTGCGCAGCCAGTGCAGCGGCACCATGAGGATGAGGCCGACGACGATGCCGCCCGCCGCGGCGACGCCGAACTCCCTGATCCCCTCGCCCCAGGTGGCCCCCTCCCCCACGACGGCGGCCAGCGCGACTTTGTAGGCGGTGATCGCTGTCGCGTCGTTCACCAGGGACTCGCCCTGCAGGATCGTGGTGATCCGGTTGGGCAGTTTCAGGCGCCGCGCGATGGCGGTGGCGGCGACCGCGTCGGGCGGGGCGATCACCGCGCCCAGCACCAGGGCGACGGTCAGCGACAGGTCGGGGACCACCAGGTAGGCGATGTACCCGACCACGATCGTCGCGAACAGGACATAGCCGACGGAGAGCAGGGCGACGGGCCGCGCGTTGGCCCGCAGGTCCAGGTAGGAGCTCTCCAGGGCCGCCGTGTGCAGGAGCGGCGGCAGCAGCAGGGGCAGCACGATCTCCGGGTCGAGGGTGTAGTCGGGCATGCCCGGCACGTACGACGCGATCAGCCCGGCGGTGACCAGCAGCAGCGGCGCCGGCACCGGTGTGCGGCGGGCCGCTCCCGCGATCGCGGCGCTGCCCGCGATCAGCATCAGCAGTGGCATGACATCCATCAGCGTGTGGCCGTTCCCATCTGGTTCTCGTTCCGGGTCTCGTTCTTCGATTGCCGTCGACCCGATCTAACCTGGCAATCATGAGCGAGTGCCCGCATGTTCCCGACCTGCCGCGCCCCGAGCCGGCTCCGCTGACCGCCACCTGCCCGGAATGTCTTGCTGTGGGCAGCCATCCGGTACAGCTCAGGCTGTGTCTCGTCTGCGGCCACGTCGGCTGCTGCGACTCGTCGCCGTACCGGCACGCCACCGGGCATTTCGAGGAGACCGGGCATCCGGTGATGCGGAGCTTCGAGCCGGGCGAGAGCTGGAGCTGGTGCTTCGTCGACCTGCGCCTGGTGTGATCCCCGGGGGCGGTGGGCCGGGCCGCCCCGGGACAGCAGCAGGCCCGGCAGGTTCGCACGGGGGTGGCGGCCTGCCGGGCCTGTGCGAACAACGGTAGCGAGAGCGCGCGCGAAATGCCGACGTCTGGCCCGCAACCCGTGCTGCGGATACACGTCACGGCGCAGGCACGCCTTAGTCGCGCGCCTCACCTGCCGAAATGTCCGCCTCCCGCCGCCTGGCCGAATCCCACCGGTGGTTTCCGGGTCTGTCAACGCATGGAGCCGTCGACGGCGTCCTGTCCCACGCGGCTCACAAGCCGCGCACAGCCAGGGATTCCGTATCGATGGAGAGGAACTCCATGTCGAAACTCCACCTCGGCCGGGGCGTACTGGGCCTGACGGCAGCGCTCGCGGTGGGCGCGACCCTCTTGGCCGGGCCCGCGACCGCGGCGGCCCCCGCCCCCGCTCCCCCCGCCGCGCCCGGGCTCCATACCGGCCATGCCGCGACCCAGGCCGCGCTCGACTCCACCGTCGCGGCGGGCGCCCCCGGTATACAGGCCCAGGCGCAGACCGGCGCGCAGACCTGGTTCGGCACCGCCGGCACCGCGGATCTGACCTCCGGGCGCCCGTTCCGACCGGATGACCGGTTCCGGATCGGCAGCATCACCAAGCCGTTCGTCGCCACCGTGCTGCTGCAGTTGGAGGCCGAGCGGAAGCTGAGCCTGGACGACACCATCGACCGGCTGCTGCCGGGCCTGGTCCACGGCAACGGCAACGACGGCCGGCACATCACGCTGCGCCAGGTGCTCAACCACACCAGCGGCCTCTACGACTACACGGAGGACCCAGGGGTCCGCGGCCGGATGACCGGCCAGGGCTTCCTCGACCACCGCTACGACACCTACCAGCCGCGGCAGTTGGTCGGTACCGCCCTCGCCCACCGGCCGAACTTCCCTCCGGGCACGTCCTGGAGCTACTCCAACACCAACTACATCCTCGCCGGCATGGTGGTGCGCAAGGTGACCGGCCACTCCTACGCCCAGGAGATCGAACGGCGTATCCTGCGGCCGCTGGGGCTGCGCTCGACGAGCGTGCCGGGCACCTCGCCCACGGTTCCCGGCCGCCACGGCCGCGCGTACTCGGTGCTCTTCGCGCAGACTCCCGACAAGATCTACGACGTCACCGAGTTCAATCCCTCGATCGCCGGCTCGGCGGGCGAGATGATCTCCACCACCGGCGACCTGAACCGGTTCTTCAGCGCCCTGCTGCGCGGGCGGCTGCTGCCGGCCCAGCAGCTCGCCGAGATGCTCACCACGGTGCCGACCGGCCCGGACAGTCCCGACTACGGGTACGGGCTGGCCATCATGTCCGTCCGCCTGCCCTGCGGGATCACCGTCTGGGGCCATGACGGCGGGATCTTCGGGTCCTCCTCGGCCGCGGTCACCACCCGTGACGGCCGGCACAGCCTGTCCTCCAACACCAACGCGGACTGGGTCGCCGGCCCGGACTCCGCCGTCCTGGCGGAGTTCTGCCCGTCCGCCCCCGCCCTCCCGAACCCTCCGGCCCGCACCTCGGCCTTCTGACGGCCCCCGGATCCGGTCGCGCCTGCGCGTGGCCGGGTCCGGGTCCGGCGGCCCGGTCTCAGCCCGCGCGGACCCCGCCCGCCGTGTCCGCCCGCCGGAATTCGGCCAGGGACTCGGTGAGCCACTCGACCCAGAAGGTCTCCAGCCCGATGCCGGCGCGCAGCACCAGGTGGCGCAGCCGGGCCTCGCCGCCGAGGTCGCCGCCGGCGAAGTCGCGCTCCTCGATCGCCTCGTACTCGGCCAGCTGCCGGCGGTGGGCGGCGAGGTGGCGTTCCAGTTCCGGTCCGAGGCCGTCCCGGCCGACGACCGCCGCCGCGCGCAGCCGCAGCAGCAGGGCGTCGCGGATCGGCTTGGGGTCCTGGCCGGTGGCCACCCAGGCGGTCAGTTCCACGCGGCCCGCGGGCAGCACCTCGTACTCGCGCTTCTGGCCGCGCGACGGGGACTGCGCCAGCGCGTGGATCAGGCCGGACTGCTCCAGCTTTCCCAGCTCGCGGTAGATCTGCTGGTGGGTGGCGGACCAGAAGAAGCCGATGGAGCGGTCGAACCGGCGCGTCAGCTCCAGCCCCGAGGACGGCTTCTCCAGCAGGGCGGTGAGGATGGCGTGCGGCAGCGACATGGTCTTACGGCGCCTCTCTGGTACCCGGTCGTCCGGCCCGGGGTGCCCCGGGCCGGACGATGGACGTGTCGGGAGGCCATCCTAGGATCGGCGCCCGGTGCCCGGCGTCAGAGCGCCGCCGCCAGCTCGGTGCCCTGCCGGATGGCGCGCTTGGCGTCGAGTTCGGCGGCGACGTCGGCGCCGCCGATGAGGTGCGCCGGGTGCCCCGCCGCGCGCAGCGCCTCGTACAGGTCGCGGCGCGGCTCCTGCCCGGTGCAGAGCACGACGGTGTCGACGGCGAGGACCTCGCGCCGGCCGTCGACCGTCACGTGCAGGCCGGCGTCGTCGATGCGGTGGTAGGTCGCGCCGGCGACCATCGTGACCCCGCGGTGCCGCAGTTCGGTGCGGTGGATCCAGCCGGTGGTCTTGCCCAGCCCCGCGCCGACCTTGCTCTCCTTGCGCTGCAGCAGGTGCAGGCTGCGGGGCGAGGCGGCCCGCTCGGGCCTCCGCACCCCGCCGCGCGTGCCGTAGCCGGGGTCGATGCCCCACTGGCGGAAGAACGCCTCGGGGTCGAGGCTCGCCGCTTCGCCCCCGTCGCTGAGGAACTCCGCCACGTCGAAGCCGATGCCGCCGGCGCCGAGGATCGCGACGGAGTTCCCCACGTGGGCTCCGTCGCGGAGCACGTCCAGGTAGCTGAGGACCTTCGGGTGGTCGACGCCCTCGATCTCCGGGGTGCGCGGGAGGACGCCGGTGGCCAGGACGATGTCGTCGAACCCCTCGGCGGTGAGGGTGTCGACGGTGGCAGCGGTCTCCAGCCGGACGTCGACGCCGTGGATCCGCAGCTGCTCGCGGTAGTAGCGCAGCGTCTCGTCGAACTCCTCCTTGCCCGGGACCCTGCGCGCGATGTTGAGCTGCCCGCCGATCTCGGCCGCGGCGTCGAAGAGGGTGACCGCGTGGCCGCGTTCGGCCGCCGAGACCGCGCAGGCGAGCCCGGCCGGGCCGGCGCCGACCACTCCGACGCGCTTGCGGCGGCGGGTGGGCCGCAGGACCAGCTCGGTCTCGTTGCAGGCGCGGGGGTTGACGAGACAGGACGTGATCTTCCCGCTGAACGTGTGGTCCAGGCACGCCTGGTTGCACCCGATGCAGGTGTTGATGGCGGCGGACTGACCGCGCCGGGCCTTGGCGACGAAGTCGGGGTCGGCGAGCAGCGGCCGGGCCAGCGACACCATGTCGGCGCGGCCCTCGGCGAGCAGCTGCTCGGCCAGCTCCGGGGTGTTGATCCGGTTGCTGGTGACCAGGGGGATGGACACCGAGCCCATCACCTTCCGCGTCACCCAGGTGAAGGCGCCGCGCGGGACGGAGGTCGCGATGGTCGGGATCCGGGCCTCGTGCCAGCCGATGCCGGTGTTGATGATCGTGGCGCCGGCCGCCTCGATCTCCCGGGCGAGGGTGACCACCTCGTCGAGGGTGGATCCGCCCGGTATCAGGTCGAGCATCGAGAGCCGGTAGATGAGGATGAAGTCCGGTCCGACGCGCTCGCGGACCCGCCGCACGATCTCGACCGGGAAGCGGATCCGGTTGCGGTACTCGCCGCCCCACGCGTCCTGCCGGAGGTTGGTGGGTGCCGCGATGAACTCGTTGAGCAGGTATCCCTCGGAACCCATGATCTCGACGCCGTCGTATCCCGCGGACTGCGCGAGCGCGGCCGCCCGGACGAAGTCCTCGACGGTCTGCTCGACCTCGTCCCCGGTCAGCGCGTGCGGGGTGAAGCCGCTGATGGGCGCCTGGAGGGCGCTGGGCGCGACGAGGTCGGCGTGGTGCGCGTACCGGCCGAAGTGCAGGATCTGCATCGCGATCTTCGCGCCCTCGCGGTGCACGGCCGCGGTGACGGCGGTGTGCTGCTCGGCCTCGGCCTCCGTCGTCAGCTTCGCGCCGCCCTCGTACGGGCGCCCCGCGTCGTTGGGGGCGATCCCGCCGGTGACCATGAGGCCGACGCCGCCCCGGGCGCGGGTGGCGTAGAACTCGGCCATCCGCTCGAAGCCGCGGGGCGCCTCCTCCAGGCCGACGTGCATCGAACCCATCAGCACCCGGTTGGGCAGGGTGGTGAAGCCCAGGTCGAGAGGGCTCAGCAGGTGGGGATAGTCGCTCATCAGGGGGCCTCCTCGCGCGGACTCGTAGCGCAAGTTCTAGACGACCCGAGCCGATTGTGCAACAAGTTGCATAGCGAGGTCGAGGCCGCACCGGCTCCTGGAGCGGCTCAGGCGGGGCCCGTCCCCGTCCGTTCCGGCAGCGTGGCGCGGGCGCGCCGGACCAGGGCGCGGGCGGCGGGACCGGCGGGGCCCTCGGCGCGCCAGGCGAGCGCGAGGCGCCCGCGCAGCCCCGGCCCGGCCAGGGCCACCGGCTGCAGCTCGCCCGGGTAGGAGCGGGCGAGGGACTCCGGCAGGATCGCGACCCCCAGGCCCCGGGCCGCGAACTGCGCGAGCACGGTGGGATCCCCCGCCTCGAACGCGATCCGCGGCTGGAAGCCCGCGGCGGCGCAGGCGCGGTCGACCGCCGTGCGCAGCCCGGTGCCGCGCGGCAGGCACATCAGGGGCAGGCCGGCGAGGGCGCCGACGGTGATCGAGGTGTGCTCCGCGAGCGGGTCGCCGCAGGCCACGGCGGCGACGAACGGCTCGTCCACGACGACGCGCACCCCGATCCCCGGCGGGGGCTCGCCCGCCAGGCTGACGACCGCCACGTCGAGCCGCCCGGCGAGCAGCGCCTGGAGCAGGTTGTCCGAGGTGTCCTCGACCAGGCCGATCTCCACCGCCGGATGGCCGCGGTGGAAGTCGGCGAGCAGCCCGGCCAGGTCGACGGCCGGCCCGAGCGAGGTCACGGTGCCGACCGCGACGTGCCCGCGGACCAGCCCCGTCAGCTCCTCGACGGCCTGCCGGGCGCCGGCGACGGCGGCGAGCGCGGCCCGCGCGTACGGCAGCACCGCGGCGCCCACCTCGGTGGGCCGCACGGTGCGCCCGGAGCGGTCCAGCAGGTCCTGGCCCAGTTCCCGTTCCAGCTGGCGGATCTGGGCGCTCACGCCGGGCTGCGCCACATGGAGCCGGGCGGCGGCCTTGGTGAAGCTCGCCTCCTCGGTGACGGTCACGAGGTATTCCAGCTGGCGCAGTTCCATAACCCGCGACGCTAGCAGCGCGGACGTGCATCACCGCGGCTTATGGACAGGGGACGCGGTGGTGCACCGGTTCGGCACCGGCCCGTGCCGGCGCCGAACCGGGCGTGCGGATCGGTCTCAGGAGGCGAAGACCTGGAGCTCCGCGACCTGCCCCGCGGGCCACCCCGTGTTGCCGGTGACGTGCACGCGCAGGTACCGGACGGTCGCGGCGGCCGGGAGGGTGATGGTGGCGCGGTTGCCCGTCGCCGGGTCGAAGGTGCGGCCGGCCGACCCGGCCAGGGTGGCGAGGTTCGCGGCGTCGGTGCCGCCCAGGACGGAGAGTGTCTGGGTCCTGGTCCCCCAGGCGGCGGCCGGCGGCACCGAGAGCACGATCCGCTTCACGGCGACCGCCGAGCCGAGGTCGACCTGCAGCCACTGCGGGAACGCGTTGTTGGCACTCTCCCAGTAGCTGTTGGCGTCGCCGTCGACCGCGTTGCCGGCGCCGTAGCCCTGCGTGTGGCTGCTCTCCGACGTGGGCCGGTGCAGGGCGAGGTTCACGTCGGCGGGCGGCGGCCCGCCCCCGAGGACCGGAACGGTGGGGCGTACCGGGGTCAGCGCGAGCTGCCCCTTGAGCATCCGGCCGCCGTCGGCCGTCAGCCGCAGGTAGTAGTCGGCGGAGCAGGCCGTCCCGTCCTCGTCGAGCCCCAGCAGGCCGGAGCCCACCGGGATCGCCGACGCGTTCTCGGCCGTCCTGGCGATCTGGTTGCCCTCGTTGTACTCGTCGAACATCGAGATGTAGATGCCCTGGGCGCCCGCCCGGACCACGTTGTAGAACTGCCGCCACATGAAGTCGCCGTGCGCCCGCTGGCGTCCCCCGACGTCGCCCGGGAGCACGCACGGCTGGTAGTCGATGCCGTGGGCGTTGCAGTCGGCCTGGTCCGGGACGGTGCACAGGTCGTAGAAGTGGTCGGAGTCCGCCGCGTTGCCGATCCTGCCGACCATCCACGGCGAGAGCATGTGGAAGGCGCGGTAGACGTCGAGGTAGCCGGGACGCGAGTCGTTGACGCCGGTGCGCCAGAACGTCGGCACGCCGCCCATCACGTAACAGCCCTGGCTCTTGAACCAGTTGACGACGTCGAGGCAGGCCGCGGGCGACCAGGGGTGGTTGTCGTCGGCGAAGCCGAAGCCCCAGACGCCCACGACCGGTTTGCCGTTCTGCCGCGCGTACGCCGGGGACGACGTCAGCGCCGACATCTTGGCGGTCCAGTCCGCCTTGATCTCCGGTTGCATGTTCGCCCAACCGCTGACGTCGTACATCACGTAGAACTTGCGGTCGTTGACCTCCGCCGCGGTCCTGACCTTCCCGGCCATCGCGTCACGGGTGGCGCCCTCGCCGCCGTTGGGGTTGAACCGCTGCAGGGCGGCGGTGTCGCAGCCGTTCTGCCGCATCGACAGGAAGTGGGCGTCGACCGTCTGCTGGTCGTAGGAGGAGAAGAGCTTCGCGGGCTGCCCGTTGCCGAGGTTGCCGTACGCGGTCGGGTAGGCGCCGGCGTAGTCCCGCATGTCGGGCCAGGCCCGGATCGCGTTGTTGGACGGCGACGGCGGCTGGGACCAGTTCTGGCTCCAGTGCCACCAGCCGTTGATGGGCGCTCCGTCGCCGGGGGCGGCGAACCAGCCCTGGTAGCCGACGGTGATCTTCCCGACCACGTCGCCGGGAGGGCTCGCGGCGACGGCCGCGCCTCCCAGCGCACCGGTGGCCGGCAGCGCGCCGAGGGCGACCCCCGCCGTCACCGATCCGATGAACACCCGGCGTGAGATCCCCATGTGGACTCCTCCCGTTGTACACGGTTGTGCGCCGTTGACCGGTCAGCGGCAGATCGTAGCCACGGTGAAACGAGGGCGCAATAGATCGCGCTGGAAGAGCAAATCCCGTGGAGGAACCAGAAATTCAGACCCATGGCCGGTTTCGGACCGGTCAAGTCGATCTTGCACGGGCGTAGACGTCGTCGTAGCACGTCTGTAACACTCTGCTAACTCAACGCAAATTCATTGCAGAGTGACGTTGATTCTTCACCATTCTCCGCAACTTCGACGGCGAGAGCGTGGCCGTGGCCTCACTCGCCCCCCACTCCTGGCACTTTCGGACGAGAGACAGAGGAACGCAGTGAGATCGAAGCGGATACCCAAGCTGGTCGCGGGCTCGCTCGCGACCAGTCTGATGCTCCTCGGCGGACCGGTGCTCCGGGCCGCCGCGGCAGAGCCCGCCCCCCACGACGCGGCGGCGAGGACGGCCTCGGCCAGCGCCTCCAGCAGCGGCAGCACGGCCAAGAACCTCAACGACGGCGACCAGTCCACCTACTGGGAGGGCAGCGGCAGCGCCCTCCCGCAGTGGGCCCAGGTCGACCTCGGGAGCAGCAGGACCGTCGACCAGGTCACCCTGAAGGTCCCCGCGGGCTGGTCGAGCCGCACCCAGACGCTCGCGGTGCAGGGCAGCGCGGACGGCACGAGCTACGAGACGATCGTCGGCTCCGCCAAGTACGTCTTCGCGCCCGGCTCGGGCAACGCCGTGAAGATCAAGTTCCCGGCGGCCAATACCCGCTTCGTCCGGGTCGCCGTCACGGCGAACACCGCCAAGCAGGCCGCGCAACTCTCCGAGCTGCAGGTCTCCGAGGCGGCGGCGTCCACCGTCGACCTCGCCATCTCCAAGACCATCACGGCGAGCAGCGCCAACGCCCCCTACGTGCCGGGCAACGCCAACGACAGCGACCAGGCCAGCTACTGGGAGAGCAACAACAACGCCTTCCCGCAGTGGATCCAGGCCGACCTGGGTGCCACCGTCGGGGTGAACCAGCTGGTGCTGAAGCTGCCGGCCGGGTGGGAGACCAGGACCCAGACGCTGTCGGTGCAGGGCAGCACCAACGGCTCGTCCTTCACCGACATCGCCGCCTCCAAGGGCTATGTCTTCAATCCGTCCACCGGCAACACGGTGACGGTGAACTTCAACACGATCAACACCCGGTACGTGCGGCTGAACGTCACCGCCAACACCGCCTGGCCGGCGGCGCAGCTGTCGGAGTTCGAGCTCTACGGGCCGACGACGGGTGACACGCAGGCGCCCACCGCCCCGGCGGGCCTGGCCTACACCCAGCCGGCGTCCGGCCAGATCAAGCTGACCTGGAACGCCTCGACCGACAACGTCGGCGTCACCGGCTACGACGTGTACGCGGGCGGAGCGCTGCGGACGAGTGTGGCCGGAAACGTCCTCACCTACACCGACAGCCAGCCCGACTCCGCGACGGTGGCCTACTACGTCAGGGCCAAGGACGCGGCCGGCAACGAGTCCGGCAACAGCAACACCGTCACCCGCACGGGCACCGGTGGCGGCGGCTCGAACCTGGCGGTCGGCAAAGCCATCACCGCCTCCTCCACCACGCAGAACTTCGTCGCCGCCAACGCGAACGACAACAACACGGCGACCTACTGGGAGGCGAACGGCGGCAGCTACCCGAACACGCTGACCGTCGCGCTGGGCTCCAACGCCGACGTGAACTCGGTCGTCGTCAAGCTCAACCCGGACGGGGCCTGGGCGACCAGGACCCAGACCATCCAGGTCCTCGGGCGCGAGCAGAGCTCCTCGTCCTTCACCGCCCTGACCTCGCCGACCGTCTACACGTTCAACCCGGCCTCGGGCAACACGGTGACGATCCCGGTCACCGGTCGGGTCGCGGACGTCCAGCTGAAGATCACGTCCAACTCGGGTGCGGGCGGCGGCCAGGTGGCCGAGTTCCAGGTGGTCGGCGTGCCGGCCCCCAACCCGGACCTGACGGTGACGGCCCTCACCGCCTCACCCGCCGCGCCGGTCGAGACCGACGCGATCACGCTCTCCGCGACGGTGAAGAACATCGGCCCCGCGGCCGCCGGCGCGACCGGCGTCAACCTCTACCTCGGCACCACGCTCGCCGGCACCGCGCCGGTCGCCGCCCTCGCGGCCGGGGCGTCGGCGACGGTCTCCGCCACCATCGGCACGCGCACCGCGGGCTCCTACCCGCTGAGCGCCAAGGTCGACGAGGCCAACGCCGTCATCGAGCAGAACGAGGCGAACAACAGCTTCAGCGCCTCCAGCCCGCTGGTCGTCACCCCGGTGGCCAGCTCCGACCTGATCGCGTCGCCCGTCAGCTGGACCCCGGGCAACCCGGCGGCCGGCAACACGGTGACGTTCTCGGTGGCCATCAAGAACCAGGGCACGGTCGCCTCCGCGAGCGGCGCCCACGGCATCACCCTGACGGTCACGGACACCACGTCCGGCTCCGTCGTCAAGACCCTGACCGGCGCCTTCAACGGCACGATCGCGGCCGGCGCCACCGCCGCCCCGGTCGGCCTGGGCACCTGGACGGCCGGCAACGGCAAGTACAGCGTCAAGACCGTCCTGGCCAACGACGCCAACGAGCTGCCGGTCAAGCAGGCCAACAACACCAGCACCCAGCCGCTGTTCGTCGGGCGCGGCGCCAACATGCCGTACGACATGTACGAGGCCGAGGACGGCGTCCTCGGTGGCGGCGCGGCCGTCGTCGGGCCGAACCGGACCGTCGGCGACGTGGCGGGCGAGGCGTCCGGCCGCAAGGCCGTCACGCTGAACTCGACCGGCTCGTCGGTCGAGTTCACCACCAAGGCCAGCACCAACACGCTGGTCACCCGCTTCTCCATCCCGGACGCCGCGGGCGGCGACGGCATCAACGCCACGCTGAACATCTACGTCAACGGCACCTTCCTCAAGCCCATCGACCTGACGTCGAAGTACGCCTGGCTGTACGGCAACGAGACCGGTCCCGGCAACTCGCCCGGTGCCGGCGGCCCGCGGCACATCTACGACGAGGCCAACATCCTGCTCGGGACGACCGTCCCGGCCGGATCGAAGATCAAGCTGCAGAAGGACGCGGCCAACACCACGCAGTACGCGATCGACTTCATCAACCTCGAGCAGGCGACCGTGATCGCCAACCCGGACCCGGCGAAGTACACGGTTCCGGCGGGCGTCACGCACCAGGACGTGCAGAACGCGCTCGACAAGGTCCGGATGGACACCACGGGCACCCTGGTCGGCGTCTACCTGCCCCCGGGCGAGTACCAGACGGCGAGCAAGTTCCAGGTGTACGGCAAGGCCGTGAAGGTGGTCGGCGCCGGTCCCTGGTTCACCCGCTTCAACGCGCCCTCGACCCAGTCCAACACCGACAACGGCTTCCGGGCCGAGGCGTCCGCGAACGGCTCCTCGTTCTCCGGCTTCGCCTACTTCGGCAACTACACGTCGCGGATCGACGGCCCCGGCAAGGTCTTCGACTTCTCCAACGTCGCCAACATCACCATCGACAACGTCTGGAACGAGCACACGGTGTGCCTCTACTGGGGCGCCAACACCGACAACATCACCATCACCAACAGCCGCATCCGGGACACGTTCGCCGACGGCATCAACATGACGAACGGGTCCACGGACAACCACCTCAACAACATCGAGGCGCGCTCCACCGGTGACGACAGCTTCGCGCTCTTCTCCGCCATCGACGCCGGCGGGGCGGACGAGAAGAACAACGTCTTCGAGAACCTGACGTCGATCCTGACCTGGCGCGCCGCCGGTGTCGCGGTCTACGGCGGCTTCGCGAACACCTTCCGGAACATCTACATCGCCGACACCCTGGTCTACTCGGGCATCACGATCAGCTCGCTGGACTTCGGGTACCCGATGAACGGCTTCGGCACCGACCCGACCAACCTGCAGAACATCTCGATCGTGCGGGCCGGCGGGCACTTCTGGGGCAGTCAGGTCTTCCCGGCCATCTGGGTCTTCTCGGCCTCGAAGATCTTCCAGGGCATCCGCGTCAGTGACGTCGACATCGTGGACCCGACCTACAGCGGGATCATGTTCCAGACCAACTACGTCGGCGGGCAGCCGCAGTTCCCGGTGAAGGACACGATCTTCACCAACGTCTCCATCACCGGCGCCCAGAAGAGCGGCGACGCGTTCGACGCCAAGTCCGGCTACGGCATCTGGGCCAACGAGCTGCCCGAGCCCGGCCAGGGCCCGGCGGTCGGCACGGTCACGTTCAACAACCTCAGGATGAGCAACAACTTCCAGAACATCAAGAACACCACCTCGACGTTCACCATCATCCAGAACCCGTAAGGAGCGGGTCGCACACCACTGGACGCGCGTGCCGCCGGGAGCCCTGACACTCCCGGCGGCACGCGCGTCGTGCGTGGCGGATGCGGCGATCACGCCCCATGGGTCGGGGCCGCGGGTGAGCATGCTGTGATCCACTCCCGTCACGAAGGAGCCGACCATGTCGTACCCGGAGCCGCGTCACCTCGGGGACCAGGGCGAGATCAACGCGGTGTTCCGGCCAGCGGACACCGCGGCGGATCTGACCTCCCCCGGGGGGAACCGGATCCACTACCTCGCGACCCACGCCACCACCGGAGGCGAGTTCGGGCTGTACAAGGTGGACCTGGGTCCCCGGTCGCCCGGCCCGCGGACCCACTTCCACAAGTCGATCTCCGAGTCCTTCTTCGTGCTCTCCGGCACCGTGGACCTGTACAACGGCGAGAAGTGGACCACCGCGGGCGCCGGTGACTTCCTGTACGTCCCGGTCGGCGGCCTGCACGCGTTCAGGAACGACTCCGCCGAACCCTCCTCCATGCTGCTGCTCTTCTCCCCCGGCGCACCGCGCGAGGAGTACTTCGAGCAGGTGGCGGAGATGGCGCGGCGCGGCGGCCGGGAGTTCGCGGACTTCCTGGTCCGGCACGACAGCTTCTTCGTCGACGAGGACGCGCCCGCCGGCTAGAACACGTACCGGAGCCCGTGCTCAGAACGGTTCTCCGAGCGCTTCGAGACGTCGCTCGGCCGCGTCGCGGGCGGTGTCCCTGCGGTCGTAGACCTCGCAGACCGGGTGCCGCTCCGGGGTCATGGAGTGGTCCACCTCCCAGAGGCTGAGCTCCTCGCCGCCGGGGAGCAGGAACGCGTGCTCGTACAGGGTCCACCCGGCGCAGCGCCCGCCGATCGTCCTGCTGTTGCTGCCGGCGAAGGCGATGTCGTGGCCGACGGCGGAGAGCACCCGCAGGCGGATCGTTTCACCAGGGAGGTCGGCGTTGACCGCCCGGCGCAGCAGCCGCACGGCGTGGTCGGCGGAGTCGGCCGCCTGGTACCTGCGGGGGCGGCCCGTGGCCGCGGGGGCCAGGTGCAGCTCGATCCGGTTCTCCCCCAGGTCGCCGAGGGCGGCGCTGGGTTCCAGGTCGCCGAAGCGGACGTCCACCGCCAGCTCGGCCGCGAGCAGCGCGGGCTCGTCCGCGAAGAGCTCGTGCACCAGCTGTGCGCGGGGGCCGGTGTCGTGCTCCAGTTCCCACAGGACCGGGGTCGTGCCGTCCGGCAGCAGGAAGACATGGCGCAGGGTGCGGCGGCCGAGCACCCGGCCGGGCTCCCTGCTGTAGCGGTTCGAGACCAGCTCGGTGCGGTGCATGACGGCGGTGCGCAGCCGCGTGAGCAGCGCGGGGTCGAAGGGTGCCGGCCGGCCCGCCAGGGCCAGCAGGCCGTCGAGGTGGTCGGACGGGCTCCGGTCGTTGAAGTCGTCTCGCGCCATGGTGGGTTCGGGGTACGTCATGAGGCCCTCTTGATGATCACGTCCCTGCCGTTCAGGCGCTCAGAGTAGTGGTCCATGCACGCTCTGTGCCAGGGGTTGTGCGAGTTCCGTTTGACTGGGCCGAACGTGGTGCGTCGCGGGCGCGCGGGTGGTTCTCCCGTGCTTGCGGTTAGGGCGACAGGAGAGGGGATAAAGCGGATTAAATTACCCACGGCAGAAGGAGCGCCATGACGCACGGGGCGGGCGGACAGATCACAGACGTCCACGAGTCGGCGGAGCACGGGGAGCCCACCGGTGGCGACGTCGCCGGGAACGGGCCCCGCAGGCGGCTGCTGCCGTGGAAGCACCGGCGGGATCTGACGCCCGCCCAGCTGCGCCGCAGACAGGCCGTCACCCGCGGCTCCCTCGCCGTCGCCCTGGTGTGCGTCGGCACGGTGGGCTGGTCGGTGGGGCAGGCGCTCACCTACCCCGGCAAGGACAGCGTGCTGGCGCGGCTCGCCGAGTGGAGCCGCGACCACAAGATGGGGATCGTGGTCGACAAGCTGGAGGACCTCGAGTACCAGCTGGATCCGCCGCAGGTGGGCGGCACCCTGCCGCCCGACGCGCTGGACCGGATGAAGGCCACCACCGCCGCGGCGGCCGCTGCCCCCGCCCACCGGTCGGAAGTACCGCTGCGCGCGCCGATGGAGCCCGTCGTCAGCCCCGGGCTGCCCGGCGAGGGCGTCTGGCGGCCGGTGGCGAGCGCCCACGGCCTGCCGATCGTGCAGGCGACCTATGTCCGCCCCGACAGCGCCCACACCTCCTACCAGGCGGCCATCGCCTGGATCAGCGCGAAGCACGCGCGCTTCCAGCTGCACCCGGGCTTCCGCGAGCCGGGCGGCACCTTCTCCGTGCCGCCGACCATTCCCCCCGGCAGCCGGACCGGGCTCCTCGCGACCTGGAACGGCGGCTTCCGGGTCACCGACGGCGGGTCCAACGGCGGCTTCTACCTCAACGGCCGGACCGCCGGCGAGCTGCGGTCCGGCGCCGCCTCCGAGGTCTTCCACCGCGACGGGTCCATCGAGATCGGCGTATGGGGCCGGGACGTGTCCATGGCACCGGACGTCGTCGGCGTCCGGCAGTGCCTGGAGCTGATGGTCGACGGCGGCCGCGTCGTGCCGGACATCGGCGACGACTCCAAGTGGGGCGTCACCGACCAGAGCAGGATGTACGTGGAGCGCTCCGGTGTCGGGGTCACCGCCTCGGGCGACGTCATCATGGTCGTCGGGCAGGCGCTCACCGCCCGCACCCTGGCCGACCTGATGCAGCGCGCGGGCGCGGTCCGTGCCATGCCGCTGGACATGAACCGCGCCTGGCCGTCCTTCATGGCCTACGACGGCAGCCGTGACCCCGCCAACCCCACGCCCGCCAACCTCCTCGACTTCGAGAACCCGGCGGACCGCTACTACGTCCAGGCGACGCGCGACTTCGTGGCCGTCTACGGCCGGTAGGCCCGGCTACGCCGGCGGGCTCCCGGCCGGCAGCCCGCCGGCGCGGATGACGCCGGCGTACCAGCGCGCGCTGTCCTTCAGGGTGCGCTGCTGGCTGGCGAAGTCGACATGGATCATGCCGAACCGCTTGCTGTACCCGTACGCCCACTCGAAGTTGTCCAGCAGCGACCACAGGAAGAAGCCGCGCACGTCCGCGCCCTCCGCGATGGCCCGGTGGACGGCGGCCAGGTGGGAGCTGAGGTAGGAGATCCGCTCGGGGTCGTGGACGTCGCCCGACGGGTCGCGGTAGTCGTCGTACGCGGCGCCGTTCTCCGTGATGAGCAGGGGCACGTCGGGCAGCTCGGCCCGCAGCCGGGTGAGGATCTCGTGCAGCCCGCCGGCGTCCACCGGCCAGTCCATCGCGGTCCGCGGGCCGGGGGCGGCCACGAACCGGGCGTGCTGCTCGGCCCCCGGCCAGGCCGACGGAATCGCGCTGGTGCCCGCGGCGACGACGGTGGGGGTGTAGTAGTTCAGGCCCAGCGAGTCCAGCGGCCGGGAGATCGCGGCGAGGTCGCCGTCGCGCACGAAGTGCCAGTCGGTGAGCGCCGAGGTGTCGTCGATCAGGTCCTGCGGGTACCGGCCGTGGAAGACCGGGTCGAGGAAGACCCGGTTGGCGAGCGCGTCGATGCGGCGCGCCGCGTCCAGGTCCGCCGCCGACCGGGTCAGCGGCCGGACCGCGGCGAGGTTGAGGGTGAGCGAGACCTCCGCCGTCGCCGGCAGCAGGTCGCGCAGCACGCCGACGGCCCGCCCGTGGGCGAGGTTGAGGTGGTGCGCGGCGCGCAGCGCGGCGGTGGGCTCGGCGCGGCCCGGCGCGTGCACGCCCTCCGCGTACCCCAGGAAGGCGCTGCACCAGGGCTCGTTGAGGGTCGTCCAGGTCGGCACCCGGTCGCCGAGGGCGCCGGCGACGATCGCCGCGTAGTCGGCGAACCGGTCGGCGGTCTCGCGCACCGGCCAGCCGCCCGCGTCCTCCAGCTCCTGCGGCAGGTCCCAGTGGTAGAGCGTCAGGACCGGCCGGATGCCCCTGCCCAGCAGCTCGTCGACGAGGGCGCGGTAGAAGTCCAGGCCCTTCTGCAGGGCGGGACCGCGCCCGGTGGGCTGCACGCGCGGCCAGGACACCGACAGCCGGTAGTCCGTCAGGCCCAGCTCGGACATCAGGGCGACGTCCTCGGGCATCCGGTGGAAGTGGTCGGCGGCGATGTCACCGGTGTCGCCGTTGCGGACCTTGCCGGGGGTGTGGCTGAAGGTGTCCCAGATGGACGGGGTGCGCCCGTTCTCCCGGGCGGCGCCCTCGATCTGGTAGGCGGCGGTGGCCGCGCCCCAGCGGAAGCCCGGAGGGAAGGTGAGTGCGGTGGCGGCTTCCGGGCGCGCGTCGATGGCGGTCATCAGGAAAGGCTCCCAACACGGTCGTGAGGATTCGGAGTGGTGGCGCGGGGCGGTGGCGCGGGGTGGGCGCCGGGAGATCCGCGCGCGGCGGCGGCCGGGCGGCTCATCCCTTGACGGCGCCGTGCATGATGCCGCCGACGATCTGCCGGCCCAGGAGCCCGAAGACCAGCAGGACGGGGAGGGTGCCCAGCAGCGTGCCGGCCATGATCACCGACTGGTCGTGCACGTAGCCGCCGCCCAGCTGGCGCAGCGCGACCTGCACGGTCGGCTCCTGTGACGTCAGGGCGATGACCGGCCAGAAGAACTCGTTCCAGGAGGCCATGAACGTCAGCATGCCGAGCACCGCCATGCCGGGCCGGGCGATGGGCACGACGATGCTCCAGAAGATCCGCGCGGTGGACGCGCCGTCCACCCGGCCTGCCTCGATGAGCTCGTCGGGCAGCGCCTGCACCAGGTACTGCCGCATGAAGAACACCCCGAACGCCGAGACGAGCCCGGGCAGGATCACCGCCTGCAGCTGGTTGATCCAGTGCAGTTTCGCGATCAGCATGAAGAGCGGGATGACGCCCAGCTGCGGCGGGATCATCATCGTGCCGACGGTGAGCGCGAGCAGCGCGTTGCGGCCCCGGAAGCGCAGCTTGGCGAAGGCGAACCCGGCGAGGGTGGAGCAGAGCACGGTGCCGACGGTCACCGAACCGGAGACGATGAAGGAGTTGAGCAGCGCCTTGCCGATGTCCGCCTGGTCCAGCACCTGCTGGAAGTTGTGCATCAGGTTCGGGCCCGGCAGCAGCGACGGCGGGCTCTGCGCCAGCTCGGCGTTGGACCGGGTCGCCGCGACGATGGTCCAGTAGAAGGGGAAGGCCGACAGCAGCGCGGCGACGATGAGGATCGCGTAGGCGAGCCGCCCCGCGTGGTGCTGGCGGCCGGCGCCGGTGGACCGGCGGCGTACCCTCCCGTGCCGGCCGGCGGCCGGGCGGTCCTGGTCGTCCTCGGCGCCGGACCGGCGCGCGGACGCGGTGAGCGCGGTCATCGACCGGCCTCCTTACGGGTGCGCCGACGGGCGACGGCGGCGTTGGCGCCGACGAGCAGCACGATGAGGACGAACATAATCCAGGCGATGGCGGCGGCACGGCCGAGGTGGAAGTAGCCCCAGCCCTGCTCGTACATGTAGAGGCCCAGCGTCTGGTACTGGTGCGAGATGCCGCCGGAGGTGCTGCCCTCGAACAGCAGCGGCTCGCCGAACAGCTGCGTCGCGCCGATCGTCGAGACGACGACGGTGAACAGGATGGTCGGCCGCAGTCCCGGCAGCGTCACGTGCAGGAACTGCTTCCAGCGCGACGCCCCGTCGATCTGCGCCGCCTCGTACAGCTCCGCGGGGATGGACTGCATGCCCGCGAGGTAGATGAGCGCGTTGTAGCCGGTCCAGCGCCAGGTGACGATGGTGGAGACGGCGATCTGCGAGGCCACCGTGCCGGACTGCCAGTCCACCGGTGAGAAGCCGACCAGCCCGAGCGCCCAGTTGATCAGGCCGAAGTCGCGGCCGAAGAGCTGGGCGAAGACCAGCGTCGCTGCGGCGACGGAGGTCGCGTACGGCAGCAGCACCGCGACCCGCAGGAACGTGCGGCCGCGCAGCTTGTAGTTGAGCAGATGGGCCAGGCCGAGGGCCATCAGCAACTGCGGCACGGTGGACAGCACACCGATGCTGAACGTGTTGCGCAGCGCCGTCCAGAAGTAGCTGTCGCTCAGCAGCGCGGTGTAGTTGTCGAGGCCGCGCCACTCCATGCGGTCCGGGGTCTGCAGCTCGACCCGGTACAGCGACACGTACGCGGTGTAGATCAGCGGGAAGAGCCCGAAGGCGGCGAACAGCGCGAAGAACGGGGCTATGTAGGCGTACGGCGACACCCGGCGCAGCAGCAGCCGGGGGCGGCGCTCGGCGCGGGGCCGTGGCGGGGGTGCCGTCCGGGCGGGCGGCGTGGTGACGGACACGGTCATGTGCCAGGCCTTCGGATCGGGGACCGGTGCTGACGTACCGGGAACGGGGGCGGTGGTGCGGGAGTGGTGGTGCGGGGTGTGCGCCGGGTCCTGGCGCGGCGGGGAGCGCGGCGTCCGGACCCGGCGCGGCCGACCGGGGCCGGGGTCAGCCGAGGACGTTCTTCACGCCCTTCTGCGCGTGGCTCCAGGCCTCGTCGGCCGAGGTCCCCTTGCGCTCGACCTCGCCCAGCGCGTTGGTGATCTGGGTGTTCACGTCGTTGTCGCGCAGCCCCGGCACCTGGACGGGCGCCGCCTCGGCCGCCGCGCCGAAGACGGTGCCGATCGGGGCGTTGCTGAAGTACGGGTCCTTCACGTCCTTCACCAGCTCGATCGCCCCGAGGTTGGAGGGGAAGCTGCCCTGCTGGGTGAAGAGCTTGGCCTGCTGCTCCTTGGCGGTGATCCACTTGATGAACTCGAAGGCGTCCTTGGTGTGCTTGGCGCCCTTGGGGATCGACAGGTACGAGCCGCCCCAGTTCCCCGCGCCGCCCGGCAGCGCCGCGACGTCCCACTTGCCCTTGCCCGCGTCGGCGGCCTGGCCCTTGATGTAGCCCAGCATCCAGGCGGGGCAGGCGATGGTGGCGAAGGAGCCGCTGCTGAAGGCCTGGTTCCACTCGGGGGCCCACTGGGCGAGCTTGGCGGTCAGCCCGTCCTGCGCGGCCTTGACCGAGGCGTTCCAGGCGGCCTTGACGGCGGGGTTGGTGTCGTAGATCAGCTTGCCGGACGCGTCGTAGTAGCGCTCCTTCTGCTGTCCGACCATCACCGAGTAGAGGCTGGCGATGCTGTCCATCCAGTGGCTCTTGGCCGGCGCCTTGGCGGCGTACTGCTTGCCCAGCGCGAGGTAGCCGTCCCAGGTCGCCCACTGCTTGGCCAGCTCGGCCCGGTCGGTCGGCAGCCCGGCGGCCTTGAACAGGTCCGCGCGGTAGCAGAGCGCCTCGGGGCCGGTGTCGGTGCCCAGGCCCAGCACGCGCCCGTCGGGCGCGGTGGCGGCCGACCACTTGGACTGCGAGAACTGCGCCCGCAGCTCCTTGGCGCCGAGCGCGCCCAGGTCCTCGAACTTGTCGGCCTGCTGCTGCGTCACCGAGGCGATCCGGCCGACCTCGACGCCCTGCACGTCGGCGAGGCCGCCACCGCCCGCGAGGCGGGTCTGCAGCGCCTTCCAGTAGTCGGCCTCGTTCTCGGTGGCGCTCTCCTTGATCGTCACGTTCGGGTGGAGCTTCTGGTACTCGGCGTAGAGGCCGGCCTCCTTGTAACCGAAGGTGCCGAAGAGGTCGACGGTGAGCGTGACCTTGCCCCCGTCGGCACTGTCCGTGGAACCGCTCCCCGAAGAGCTGGATCCGCAGGCGGCGAGGAGTGCCCCGGCCAGTGCGACCGCCCCGAATCTGATGGCGAGGTGTCTGGCGGCTCGGGCGACGGGCATGGAAGCCTCCCATGGCTTCGGTACGGACGTGAGTTCTTGAGAGCGCTCTCAAGCGATGGCCGAGAGCGTGCCCGGACATCGGGGCGACGTCAAGAGTTGAAGCGGAAATGGCCTGCGGCGACTCGGCGGGCGCGTCCGGCGCGTCACCGGGGGGGTCGCGCCGGACGCGTCGCACGCGGCGGTCGGCGCGGTGAAGGGGACGGCGATGGCGGGGCATTGCCGGGCCGGTCGCGGCGTCGGCGAGGAGGCGCGGCGGAGAGCGCTCTCCACCAGCTACGGCAACGTCACCGCGCCCGGCGGCGTCCGCCGGGCGCGGTGAGCGTTCAGCAACTGAACCGCTTCCGCGTTCCGGACGGGAACCCCGTCCATCTCTTGCCCGCTGCGGCGGAGCTGCAGGGTGAGAAGATCGATATCGTGGACTGGTCGGACGATCCGGCC
>NZ_JBEYJD010000026.1:0-137291 GCF_040636125.1 Streptomyces sp. NPDC006733
AGCGGCTCGTCGCCCTTGATCTGCGACGAGTTCTCGGTGCACTGCTGGTTCTGCGGCGAGGACAGGACGTTGATGTCCTGGACCGTGATCGGCACGAGGCCGACGAGGGAGCCGACGTTCGCCTTGGCCGGGAGGCCGATGCAGGGCTTGTTGAGCGAGCCCTGGACGAGGCCGAACGAGGGGCTCATGTAGCCGCTCGTGTAGGTGTTGCCGTACGACTGCTCGGACCCGTTGCCGTTGGTGGTGCTGGCGCCGCCCGAGTCGCCGATCGCCATGGCCGGCGAGGCCACCGCGGCGGAGACGCCGAGAGCGGACACCGCGACGGCTGCGGTGGCGAGGAACTTCTTCATCATGACAAATCCTTTTTGTACGAAATTGACCTGGTACCGGGTCTGCCTGATCAACGGGCCCGCGCCGATTTGGTTATGGGGCTTCACCCGTTCGGCGGCAGACGAAAGGGCCCCCGGGACGCGGAGATTCGCGTCCCGGGGGCCCAGGGGTACTGGTGGAGGCGTCAGGCGGCGTATTGGCGTTGATGCGTGCACAGGTCCGCGGCGAGGCCTGCGGAGTCCTCCTCGGCGACGGCGGGGCCGGCCTGGAGTGCGGCGCTGACCAGCGTGATGAGCAGATCGATGTCGGTACCGCAGTCGAGCCGGACGGTCACCCAGCCGGAGCCGTCGCGGGTCCGCAGGGCGGTGGACTCGCTCAGGGCCGGCAGCATGCGGGCGACCATGGTGCGGGACAGGTGCACGTCGGCTTCCTGCTCGCCGTGGAAGTGGACAATCTCCTGGACGCCTGTGCGCACGCAGTACTCGCTGCCGCAACTGGCCCGGCCACCGGTGAGTCCAGGCCAGCTCATCAGCCGTTCCCTGGCATGTCTGGCAGAGTTCATGGGGCCAGCCTGGCGCAGATTCCGCTCCCCGCACAGGGGTCGGGAGCGACATCCGGCCGCCCGCCCGCCGGTGGACGCGTCGTCACTGGTCAGAGCCGCGCGACGAGTTCGGAATTCTGGCCACGGCGGCGCCGGGGCGGACAGCCCCGGGGTTCCGTCCAGTGTCACGAGGGCTGACCTGTCCGGGTGAAATGTGCCTGCATGCGGGTGCGCCTTGCCCCGCGGACGGTCCGCGTGTGTCTGCCGGTGGAAGGTTGCCCGCTCGACGGCCCGTATCGATGCGCCGTCCCGCGCCGAAGCCCATACGGCACGACAGCAAAGGTCTGGCATGCAGAAGATTCGAAGCGCCCTCTTCCTGGGTCTCACGGCCGCGGTGGTGATGGCCCCCACCGTGGCCATCGCCGTACCCCTGGTCACCGACTCCGGTTCCGCCCGGCACGGCACCACCACGCGCCCTCACCTCGGCAACGGCGAGACCGACTGGTCCGACTGGAGGCAGTGGAGCGACTGGAGCATCTGGAAGGACTGCGGCCGCGGCCCGTGCGGTTCGGCCGGCCACGCACCTGACAGCCACCAGGACGAGCCCGGCAAGGGCGGCTACGGCAGCGGATCCGGCGGCGGCACCGGGGGCTCCGGCTCGGGCGGCTACGGCAGCACCACCGGCGGCTCCTCCGGCGGCCACGGCGGCTCGACGACCGGCGGCTACGGCAGCACCACGGGCGGCGGCTCGCACGGCGGCACCACCGGCGGAACGCACGGCGGTTCGTCGTCCACCGGCGGGTCCTCGTCCACCGGCGGCAGCGACACGGGCGGGTCGTCGGGCGGCGGGTCCTACGGCGGCACGACCGGGGGCAGCACGTCGACGGGCGGCACCTCCGGCGGTACGCACGGCGGCACGACCGGGGGAACGCACGGCGGGACCACCGGCGGTACGCACGGGGGCACGACCGGCGGGACCCACGGCGGGACCACGGGCGGATCCCACGGCGGGACCACCGGCGGAACGCACGGCGGCACGACCGGCGGTACGCACGGGGGCACGACCGGCGGCACCACGTCCACCGGCGGCACGACCGGCGGTACCTACGGCGGGACCACCGGCGGCACCACGTCCACGGGCGGGACCACCGGCGGTACGCACGGCGGGACCACGGGCGGCACCCACGGCGGCACGACCGGCGGCACCACGTCCACGGGCGGAACCACCGGCGGTACGAGCGGCGGTACGAGCGGCGGGACGACGGGGGGCACGCACGGCGGGACGACCGGTGGCAGCACCGGGAACACCACGGGCGGGCTCGCCGAGACGGGTCTGGGCGGCAACGAACTCGGCCTCGAGATCGCCGCGGCCGTCAGCCTCGTCGCCGGCGGTGTCTTCGTAGCGGCGACCCGGCGCAAGCGCCGCCAGTAGCCGGACGCCACGTCCGCCCGGTCGCGCCGCGCGCTCCCGGGCGGACGGGCCGTGCCCGGCCGCTCACAGGTGCGCGTCCAGGAACGCCTCGAGCTGCTCCCGGCTCATCGGGCCCGCCGCGGTCGCCGTCACCTCTCCCTCGACGAGCAGGAGGAAGGTCGGCGCGCCGGTCACGCCGTAGCGCCGGGTGGCCGCGGGACAGCGGGTGATGTCGGTGCGCACCGTGGTGACGCGGTCCCCGTACGCGCCGGCGATCTCGCGCACGGCGGGGTCCAGCGCCTTGCACGGCTCGGACCAGATCCCCCAGAAGTACGCGAGCACCGGCCCGTCGGACCGGGCGAGGATGAAGTCGAACTCCCCGTCCTCCATCGGTTGGTGGACCCGGCTTGCCATCGGCTCTCCCTGCGTCGTGATCAGCGCGGCAGCGACCGTCCGGGCCCGCTCCCGCGGGACCCCCTGCCGCGTCACATCAGATCACGGCCTCAGTGGACCACCACCTGCAGCACGACCAGCAGCACGATGAGCGCCGCCACGACGATGATGGCGTTGCGCAGGGCGTGCGACGTCTCCGGCTCGACCGGCGGCGGGGGAGGCGGCGGCAGGACGACGTTGAAGTCGTCCTGGCCGGTACGGCTCGCGCGCTCGCACCAGGGGCAGAACGGCAGGTGCGAGCTGTAGGTGTGGCGCGGCCGGGCGGGGCAGGTCTGCACGCGTCCGCGCTCGTGGTCCAGCGCCCGCAGCCAGTCCTCCGCGGAGGGGCGGGCCTGCGGGTTCGTCACACCGGGGCCGAAGGCGGAGCGGGCGAGCGCCAGCAGCGTGGGCGGCAGCACGGCGGGGTCGATGACGCCGCGCGGGACGATGATCCGGTCCGGATGGACCACGTAGGAGGAGCTGGCGGCGATGTTGTCCTTGACCGTCGACTGCGAGTCGCTGTCGTGCGGCACCCCGCCGAAGGGGTGGTTGCCGACGGTCAGCAGCTGGTAGACGAGCACCGCGAGGGCGAAGTCGTCGCTGGCCGGGGTGGCGGGCCCGCCCTTCTGCCGTTCGGGGGCGCAGTAGTCGGCGGTCTGCATCAGGCAGGGGAAGTACTCCTGGGAGCCGGGGTCGGTGAAGGCGATGGAGTCGCAGTCCAGGAAGGTGACGAAGCCGTTCGCGTCCACGACGACGTTGTTGCTGGAGAAGTCCCCGACGACCAGGCCCTCGTGGTGCATCCGGGCGGTCATGAAGGCCAGGTTCCAGCTGACGCCCAACAGGAAGCGCCAGTCGACCCGCTCGGGAAAGAGCCGCAGCCGCTGCGCACGGGTGAACAGCCCGACCAGGCGGATGTGCTCCGGCTCACCGAACCGGTTCATGGCGTAGCCGACGAAGGCCCCGCCGGGGCTGCGGGCCGGGGCCGTCGGCCAGGCCAGCTCGGGCGGCTGGGCGCGGTCGGTGGGCCGGCCGCCCAGCGGCGTCATCGTCAGCATCCGGGCCAGGCGCCGTTCCTGCTCGGGTCCGGGGGCGTCCCGGTAGAGCTTGACGACGATGCCGTCGTTGCCGACGACGGTGTACACGGCCGCCTCGCCGCCGCTCTTGAGCGGCTGCTCGGACAACTGAACCGGCACACCGTTCAGCAGGATCGTCTGCCCGGTCATGGGCGCACCGCCCTCAGCAGGGTCTTGTCGTCGGCGTTGACCGCGGTGAGCTTGTCCGAGCGCAGGAGCTCGGCCAGCGCCTCGTCGTCCTCGTCGGGGTCCGCGCCGGGGAAGTCCAGCGTCCGCAGCATCGCCGCGACGAAGGACGCGCGGGGCTGCTGCGGCTGCCCGTCCACCCACGTCAGGGCGATCTGGGCGAGTCCGTCCGTCGACAGCAGCACCCCGTCGACGTCGGGGTCGCGCACGCAGGCCGTGCGCACCGAGCGCTCCGCCTCCGCCGAGGTGAGGAACACGGTCTCGTTGCTGTACTCGCTGGCCGCGGCCGGCTGGGGCAGCAGGTGGAACTGGCGCACGCCGTCCACGGTCCCGGCCCTGAGCACGACGAAGCCGTCGCCGACGCTGAGGTAGCCGATCCAGCGCGGGGCGAGCACCGCGACCGTGAGCGTGGTGGCGAAGTCGTTGGACTCGTCGCCGGTGCGCCGCAGGAACTCCTCGCGCACGTCCACGAACGCCTCGCGCAGTGCCGCGCGCACGTCGGAGGCGGTCGAGGGCAGTTCGGCGGCGCGGCGGGTGAAGCACTCCGCGGCCAGTCGGACCGCGAGCGCGGAGCCCTCGTCGGAGCGGGTGCGGCTGCCGGCTCCGTCGGCGACCGCCAGTACCGTCACCGAGGCCTCCGGCGGTCCGGAGACCGTGTACAGCCAGGCGTCCTGGCACGGGGTGCCGGTACGCCGGTGGCGGTAGCCCTCGACGCTGACGCCGCGGACCCGCCACTGCGCTCCGGGGCCGCCGCTGCTGTCATCGTCCATGTGTCGTCTCCCGGTGCCTGTCGGGTCCTGTCGCTCCCGTCGGATCAGGATTCCCAGGCGGGCCGCTGGGTCTTGAACTGGCTGAAGATCTTCTCGAAGACCTCGTCCCCCGCGCCGCGCTGCTCGGCGTTGGCGCTGGCCGACATCATCTGCAGCAGCTCGCGGAACGGGAATCCCTGGAGGCGGGCGTTGAACGTCGGGGCGAAGGCCCGCAGGACCTCCTCGCCGCGGTCGGTGATGCCGCCGACACCGATCGCGTAGAGCCGGAACCGCCGCGCGCGCTGCTCCTCGGTGAGCACCGGCACGACGCGCCGCCAGGCGTCGGTGGGGTGCCCGGTCGTGTCCGTCGGCAGGCCGTCGGTGACCAGGCAGATCTGCGGACGGTAGAACTGCAGCCCGAGCTGGCGCAGCTCGGCCTTGCGGGCGGCCACGATCTGCATCGACAGCTCCAGCGCCTCGGCCATCAACGTGACGCCGGCCGCGCGCAGCACCGGGGGCTGGAACAGGTGCGCGGGGACGAAGGGGCTGACCGGGCTGTTGTACGGCAGCAGGTTGGGGCCCTGCCACGCGCTCACCCCGGCGTCGCCGAAGGTCAGCACGGCGACCTCGACGCTGTAGCTGAGGCTGACGTCGTCGTGCAGCTCCCGGGTCCAGTCGCGCAGGGCCTCGTTGAGGGACGCGATGGGCGCGCCCAGCATCGAGTGCGAGGTGTCCAGGCACAGCACCAGCGGCAGGCGCTGCGCGTTGTTCTCGATCTCGATGTCGGCGTACTGGTACGGCAGGGTGCTGGCCTGCTGGTTCACGCGCACGGTCATGGGGTGGGTGTTATCGCGCATGGTCTCTCCGTCGGATGTCGGCCGGGAAGGCGAGAAGGACGTGCGGGTCGTGGGCCCCGTCCCGGGAGTCGGGGCGGCCCACGTCGACGGGGTCGCCCGCCCCCGGCGGGGGCTGCGAGGGCTCGGACCACACCGCGCGGAAGAGGCCCCCGTCGACCTCGACGTAGCCCTGCGGGTGGAGGTCGGTGGCGACCGTGGCCGGGCGCAGCCGCTCCGGCCGCGGGGCGCGGCGCGCCCCCGGCAGGTGGGCGGGCACGGTGGGGGTGCGGGCCGCCGCCGGCTCGGCGTCGTGCCGGTGCGGCCGGACGTGGGCGGTGTGGCGGCCGGGGCCCGACCGGCGGACGGCCAGCGCGAGCAGGACCAGGAGCAGCAGCAGGAGTGCGGCGATGGAGCCGAAGAGCGCCCAGTCGGTGCCGGCACCTCCGGACGGCTGCTCCCCGGGGCAGGTGCTGGTACCGGTAGCCGGTTTGCCGGTGGTCGGCTTGACCGTGGGCTGCTGTCCGGCCGGGGCCGTCTTCCCGGGTTTGATCCCCCCGGCGGTCGGCGTCACACAGGTCGGGTTCGTGGTCGGGCAGTTCGCCTTCGGGTCGGCCGTCGCGCAGGTCGGCGGTGGCGGCGGGTCGGCTGCCGCCGGCACGGCGGCCGGCAGGCCGAGCAGCAGCACCGCTGCGAGGACCAGGGCGATCGGACGACCGCGCTGCGCCGGTTCGGATGGCACGTCAGGCTCCCCCTGCTCCTTCTTCTCGCGGACTCACAGTTCGAAGACGCGGTGGCACCGGGTGAACATCTGCCGTGCGTGCTCCGCCCACTTCGTGGCCAGCAGGCCGAACTGCAGGTGTGTCATCCGGCAGGTGAGCGGGAGGGTGCACACGCCGGCGAGGCACGGGCCCGGACCGCGGACGTCCCAGACCGAGAGCATGGGGGTCAGCTGCTCGGTGTTCCAGGCGTTGGACGCGGCCGCGGCCAGCGCCAGTTGGTCGGGCTTGAGGATGTGGCCGTCCGTCATGAACGCCACCAGCAGGTCCCTGGTCGCCATGAACCGCACGGTCACCGGCTGGTCCGATCCCGCCAGGTCGAACTCCAGCGAGATCGCGGCGTCGTCCTCCGCCGACCGGTAGTGGCTGCGCTCCGCCCAGGCGCGCACCAGCGGACGCCAGCTCGCCGCGAGCTCCATCTCTCCGGTGGGCGTGGCCTCAGAGTCCGCCACGGCCCACCGCCTCTGCCACCATGCGGTCGGTCAGCCCGGCGTCGAGGAGGGTCTGGGCGTGCAGCAGCAGGCAGGACGGTACGGACAGCACCGATCCCCGGCTGTGGTTGCGGGCGTTGAGGTCGTCGGTGCGCACCCTGATGCCCTCGGCGACGGCCGGCGGCGGCCACGAGGTGACGGCGGTCGGTTCGGGATCGGGATCCGGCGGTTGCGGTTCGGGCTCGCGCGGCAGCACCTCGTCCAGCAGCGCGGCCAGCTCAGGCCGGTCCTGCGGGCGCTTGGCGAGGCAGCGTTCCAGCACGGGGCGCAGCCCCTGGGGGACCCCGTCCAGCGCGGGCGGCTCATGGGTGATCCGGTACATCACGCCGACGCCCGAGCCGAACGGCGCGATCCCGGTCGCGGCGAAGGCGAGCACCGCCCCGAGGGAGAACACGTCGCTGGCCTGCTGCGCCACCTCGCCCCGGAACTGCTCGGGCGACATGAACGGCGGCGTGCCCATCACCGTTCCGACCTGGGTGATGGTGTTCGCGGCGGCGCCGAACAGCGAGATCCCGAAGTCGATGACCCGAGGCCCGTCCTCGGCGAGCAGCACGTTGGCGGGCTTGAGGTCGCGGTGCACGACGCCCACACGGTGGATCGCCTGCAACGCCTCGATCAGGCCGGCGGCCATCAGCCGGACCGCCGCTTCGGGCAGCGGCCCGTCCGCCCGCACCGCCTCGGCGAGCGAGGGGCCGGGGACGTACATGGTGGCTAGCCAGGGCGGGTCGCCCCGGGTGTCGGCGTCGACGACGGGCGCGGTGAAGGCGCCGCTGACCGCCCGCGCGGCCTCGACCTCGCGGGCGAAACGGAGGCGGAAGTCGCCGTCGGAGGCGAACTCGGGGCGCACCACCTTCACGGCCAGTGCCCGGCCGCTCGCCGACCTGCCGAGGTACACCCACCCCATGCCGCCGGAGGCGAGCCGACCGACGATGCGGTACGGGCCCACCATGAGCGGATCACTGATCGGAGTCCGCACTCCGCCCCCTGTCACGGCATACGTCCCTGGCTCGCCACGGGCGGTCCGCGCCCCGCCGTCGTGGTTGCTCAGAGTGTCCCGCAAAATCCATCCGGAAGTTATGGGAACAGTCGGATATTCTCAGGATCTCGCGGTGTTCGAAACGGCATTCGCGTTCGGTGGCGGCGACGGTCCCCTCCGGTCGAACACGTGACCATTCCCTCCGCTTCTCCTCCGCCCCGGACGTCCCACGGTTCGCACGAACCTCAGGGGAATCGTGGGATCGACCGGAAAGGGCCCGGGAGCGCCGCGGCGCCGGCCGGGGAGCGTCCCGGCCGGCGCTGTCGGACGTCTTCTCGCGCTCACGGGTCCTTGGTGAGGAATGCGCCGACGAACCGGCGGATCAGTTCGGCGGCGATCAGGGCGGGCAGGGTCGGCGCCGGGCAGACGATGTCGATGTGGACGCGGGGTGCCAGCTCGGCGCCGAGGATGGCGACGGCGAGGAGCAGGACGAGCGCTCCTCGCAGCCGGATGCCGTGGCGGGGCTGGTGACGGTGTTCGCAGCTCTGTTGGTCAGTGTGCCTGCGTGTGGGCACTGGGCGGGTACCTCCCTGGCTCGTTGCCACTCGTCGGCCCGAAAACAGCGGACAGAAGGTTGCAGCCTTTCGTCCCGGGGGCCTGTCAGAAGAATGGAGCGTCGGGGAAAGGGCCGTCCACCGGATATCGCGAAATTGCGCAGATCGTCGGACAGGCGGGAGGCCTTTTCGGCCATTCAGGAAGGCACTGTGAAGATCGAACCGTCAACGGCCCTGGTCGCGCTGGTCGATGGGCAATTCTCTCCCCGCGCCTAAGGGCTTGCGTGAAGCGAAATTATCTGCTGACATTGTTGATGAGACCGCGCTGAATCGGGGTCCACCGGATCCGCGCCGTGTAAGGCGTCCGATCCGGTGCCGAAGGCCGATAGCGGTTGTTCTGTGGCTGACCCCGGCCGTTGCCACTCGTCAACAGGGGAATCGCCGGGCTCTGTTGCAGCGGAGTTCGGCCGTGCCGTCCTCCTCCTCAGGACGTGCGGGACCTCCACCACATGCAGCACCGCGGGAGCGGACGTCCGCCCGCTCCCGCGTCCTGTCACGAGGAGGCCGCGCCCGGGGAGATCAGTCCGGTCTCGTAAGCGAGCACGACGGCCTGGACCCGGTCGCGCAGCCCGAGTTTGGACAGGATGCGCGCGACGTGGGTCTTGACCGTCGTCGCGCTGAGGGTCAGCCGGTCCGCCAGCTCGGCGTTGCTCAGACCGGTCGCGAGCAGCCGCAGCACTTCCAGCTCGCGCGGTGTCAGGCCGGACAGGTCGCGGTGGACCGCGGACCTGGCCTCGTCACGGTGGGCGAAGCGCTCGATCAGCCGGCGGGTGATCACCGGTGCGAGCAGCGCGTCGCCGGACCGCACCAGGCGGACCGAGGCGACCAGGTGCTCGGGAGAGACGTCCTTGAGCAGGAAGCCGCTGGCGCCCGCGGTGAGCGCGGCGTAGACGTAGTGGTCGAGGTCGTACGTGGTCAGGATGAGGATGCGGGTCTCCGCCGCACCGTCGCCCATGATCTGCCGGGTGGCCTCGAGACCGTCCATCTGCGGCATCCGGATGTCCATCAGCACGACGTCCGGGCGGGTGCGCCGGACGGCCGCCACGGCCTCGGCACCATGGGCGGCCTCGGCCACCACGTCGATGCCGTCGGCGGCGAGGATCATCCGGAAGCCGGTGCGCACCAGCGCCTGGTCGTCGGCGATGACGGCACGCAGGGGCGGCTGGCTCATACGGCTCTCCACGGGACTCGGGCCTCGATCTTGTATCCGCCGCCGATTCTGCGTCCTGCCACCAGGGTTCCGCCATAGACGGCCAGCCGTTCGCGCAGGCCGATCAGCCCGCGGCCCTCACCGCTCTGCGCGTACGTCCCCCGCGCCCCGCCGGTGTCCGTGACCTGGATCTCCAGCCACCCTTCGGCGTGGCCTATGGTGACGGTCGCCGTCGAACCCGAGGCGTGCTTCATGGTGTTGGTCAGCGCCTCCTGCACGACGCGGTAGGCGGTCAGGTCCACCCCCGGCGGCAGCGGCTCCGGCGGGGGCGACAGGGCGACGGTCACCGGCAGCCCGGCGGCGCGGACCCGCCGCACGAGGTCGTCCAACCGGTCGAGGCCCGGCTGCGGTTCGAGGGCCTCCCCGGTGGCGGTGGAGTTCCCGGTGCCCGAGGCCGCGATGAGGCCCATGACGTGGCGCAGTTCGCCCATCGCGGCCCGGCCGCTCGCCTCCACCGCGAGCAGGGCCTCCTTCGACTGCTCGGGAGAGGCGTCCATGACCTTGCGGGCCGCACCGGCCTGGATCACCATCACGCTGACGTTGTGCGTCACCACGTCGTGCAGTTCCCGGGCGATCCGGGCGCGCTCCTCGTCGATGGCCGCGCGCATCGCCCGCTCCTGGGCCGCCTGCAGTTCGGCGAAGCGCAGTTGGGTGTCCTTGAGCCGCAGTTGCCAGTAGCGGACCATGCTCGCGATCAGCGCGACGACCAGCAGGACGAACAGCCGGCCCGACCAGAACGGCAGTTCCGGCTCGGTGTTCCAGTTGACGGTGGCGGCCAGCACGGCGGCGAGCGCGAAGCTGCCCGTCGTGGAGGTCAGGTTGCGGCTGTGCACGAGGGCGCTGCAGGCGGCCGCGAAGCACACCAGCGGGGTGATCGTGGTCGTGTAGTCGGGAGCGGCCAGCGTCGCGCACATCACCACCCAGAAGACGGCGAGCGGAAAGCGCCGGCGCGCCGCCAGCGGCAGCGCGGTCAGCGCCCCGAGGACGTAGGCCTGGATCGCCGGGGAGAACTCGCCCTGCCCGGAGGGGAGACCGGGCGGGAGCGGCCAGTCGGGCGGGGCGGGTTCGGTCACGGGGCAGGGCTCCCAGGGCGGCAGGGGCCGAACCGGCAGGCCGGCGTCGACGTGCAGCCGGGCCACCGCGATCAGCACGATCGCGGTGAGGACCAGTGCGAGCACGGCGTCGGTGACGACCGCCCGCCGGGACAGCCGGGGGGTCCGGCCGTCCGGGCGCAGCGCGTCCCGCACCTGCCGGCGCCATCCGGGTCGTTCGTCCGTTTCCACCAGCACATTGTCGGCGCCGCCCGCGCGCCGCACATCGGTCTGAGCGATCAGGGTCGCTGCCGGGCGGAGTACATCGCGAGGATGACGCCGCGGCCGGGTCCTCCTCGCGGGCGACCGGATGTCGGCGCACCGGCCGACGCGCCGCGGCGGCGGGCGCACCTAGCTTCGGTGCTGCCGGCGGGCCGCCCGGGGAGCGTCTCCGGGACGCGGCCGCCGCGACCGGAAGGACCGACCTCCCCATGGGGAATGTGATCGAACTGCGGGGCGCCGTCAAACGCTACGACAACGCGGACGGGCCCGCGCTGGGCCCGCTGACGCTCACCGTCGAGGAGGGCGAGGCGGTCGCCGTCACCGGGCCGTCGGGCAGCGGCAAGTCCACGCTGCTGAACCTGGTGGCCGGGCTGGACAAGCCGACCGAGGGCACCGTGACCGTCGGCGGCACGCGCCTGGACGACCTGGGGGAGGGCGGGCTGGCCCGCTTCCGCCGCGAGCGGATCGGCATGGTGTTCCAGTTCTTCAACCTCCTGGACGACCTCACCGTCCTCGACAACATCGTGCTCCCCGCCCAACTGGCCGGAACCGTTCGTAGCAAGGCGGCGCACCGCGCGCACGAACTGCTGCAGACGCTGGGCATCGAGCGGCACGCCCGGACCTACCCGGGCCGGCTGTCCGGGGGTGAACGCCAGCGCGTCGCGGTGGCGCGGGCGCTGATCAACCGCCCGGCCCTGCTGCTCGCCGACGAGCCGACGGGCGCGCTGGACATGGCGTCCGGGCGCGACGTGCGGGAACTGCTGGTCGACCTGCACCGGGGCGGGCAGACCATCGTGCTGGTCACCCACGACCTGGACCTCGCCGAGTCGTGCGCGAGCCGCACGATCCACCTCGTCGACGGGCACGTCGCCCTCGACCGCAGCAGCAGCGGCGCGGAGGCCGTGCGATGAGCGCGCTGGGCAAGGTGGTGCGCGCCGGCGTCGGACGGCGCCGGGTGCAGAGCCTGGTGATGACGCTGACCACGATGATGGCGGTGACCGCGTCGGTGCTGGCGGCCGGGCTCGTCGTCGCGTCGTCGGCACCGTTCGACCACGCCTTCGCGCGGCAGCGGGGCGCGCACCTGACCGCCGGGTTCGACACGGCGAAGGTGACCCCCGCGCAGCTCGCCGGCACCGCGCACGCCGCCGGGGTGACGGCCGCAGCCGGCCCGTACTCCGTGGTCCAACTGCGCCCGCTCGTCAGCACGAAACTCTCCGGGGGGCGCTCGGACGTCCAGCTGCCGCAGTTGGCGGTCGTCGGGCGCGCGCAGGCCGGCGGGGCGGTCGACGCCCTGGACGTGGTCGACGGCCGCTGGGCCACCGCGCCGGGGGAGGCCGTGCTGCGCGCGATGGACGCGCCGTTCGGGGTGGGCGCCCAGGTGACCTTCCCCGACCTGCCGGGCAGTCCGACGCTGACCGTCGTCGGCCTGGCCACCTCGGTCGGTGACAGCGCAGGGGCGTGGGTGTCGCCGGCCCAGCTCGCGCAACTGACCGCGCTCGGCGCCCGGTCCGAGTACCAGATGCTCTACCGCTTCTCGAAGGCCGCGACGGACGCCCAGATCGGCGCCGACCGTGCCGCGGTCACGGCCGCGGTGCCCCCGGGGGCGATGACCGGCGTGGTGTCGTACCTGACGATCAAGCTGGCCGCGGAGCGGACGGCGGCGACGTTCGTGCCCTTCGTGGTCGCCTTCGGGGTGCTCGGGCTCTTCATGTCGGTCCTGATCATCGGCATCGTGGTGAGCGGCGCGGTGGGCGCCGCCACCCGGCGCATCGGTATCCTGAAGTCGCTGGGCTTCACCCCGGGGCAGGTCGTGCGCGCCTACGTCGGCCAGGCACTGATCCCCGCGGCGGTGGGCGCCGGGCTGGGTGTCGTCCTCGGCAACCTGCTGGCGGTCCCGGTCATGGCGATCGAGGGCACCGCCTACGGCACCGGGAAGATGACGGTCGCCCCGTGGATCGACGTCGCCGTGCCCGCCGCCGCGCTCGCCGCGGTCGTCGCCACCGCGCTGGCACCGGCGCTGCGCGCCGGGCGGCTGCGCACGGTCGAGGCGCTCGCCGTCGGCCGGTCGCCGCGGGCCGGGCGCGGGCGCGCCGTCCGGCACCTGCTGGGCCGGCTGCCGCTGCCGCGCCCGGTCAGCCTCGGCCTGGCCAACCCCTTCGCCCGCCCCGGGCGGTCGGGCACCATGGCCGCCGCCGTGATCTTCGGTACGGTCGGCGTCACCTTCGGCGTCGGCCTGGCGCTGTCGCTCAACGGCATCCAGAGCGGCCTCGACCGCCGGACGGCCGGTGCCGTCCTGGTCCGGTCCATCGGCGGGCCGCCCGTGGAGGCCGGCCCGGGTGGGCCGCCGGCGCCCGGACCCCCGGCCCCGGTCGACGCCGCCGTGATCGCCGCGAAGGTCGGCGCGCAGCCGGGGACCCGGCGCTACTTCAGCACCGCCCAGACCAAGGTCGCCGTCGCGGGGCTCGCCGGCCGGACGAACGTGATCGCGTTCCGGGGCGACTCGTCCTGGGGCTCCTACCGCATGATCAAGGGGTCCTGGTTCACCGGCCGCGGCGAGGCGGTCGTGCCCTCCGGCTTCCTCGACGCCACCGGGACCCGGGTCGGGGACACCATCACCCTGACCAACGAGGGCCGCAGCGCCCCGGTGCGGATCGTCGGCGAGGCCCTCGACCTGCACGACGAGGGCATGACCATCCTGACCGACAGCGCGTCCCTGGCCGGTCTGGCCGCCGTCATCGACCCGGAGTCGGTCCAGTTCAGCGTCGACCTCACACCCGGCACCGACCCGCAGAGCTACCGGACGTCGCTCAACACCGTCCTGGCCCCGCTCGGCATCGGCGCCGAGGTCAACTCCCCGCAGACGAGCAGCACGGTGATCGCGATGGACACGCTGGCGGCCCTGCTCACCTTGATGCTGGTCGCGGTGGCGGGGCTGGGCGTGCTCAACACCGTCGTGCTCGACACCCGCGAACGCGTCCACGACTTCGGGGTGTTCAAGGCCCTGGGCATGTCCCCGCGGCAGACGATCGCGATGGTCCTCACCTCGGTCGCCGGCATCGGCCTGGTCGCCGGACTGGTCGGCGTCCCGGCCGGCATCGCCCTGCACGGCTACGTGCTGCCCGTGATGGGCGACGCCGCCGGCACGCGGTTTCCGGCGGCGGACCTCGCCGTCTACCACCTGCCGGTGCTGGTCCCGCTGCTGCTGGGCGGACTGGTCATCGCGACCGCGGGGGCCCTGCTGCCCGCCGGCTGGGCCGCCGGGACGCGCACCGCGACCGCGCTGCGCACCGAGTAGCCGCCGCTGGACCGGGCGGGACGGCCGTCCGCGGAGCACGGGGTCCGCGGGCGGCCGGGCACCTGACATCATCAGGGTATGGAACGCGTTATCGCAGCATGTGACGGAGCCGCCAAGGGAAACCCGGGCCCGGCGGCGTGGGCCTTCGTGGTCGCGGACGCCGAGGGCCGGCCGCAGCGCTGGCAGGCGGGACCGCTGGGACACTCGACGAACAACGTCGGCGAGCTGACGGCCCTGGAGCAGCTCCTGACCGCGACGGACCCGGCGGTGTCGCTGGAGGTCCGGCTGGACTCCACGTACACCCGCGACGCCGCCACCAAGTGGCTGGTCGCGTGGAAGAAGAACGGCTGGAAGACCGCCGCCGGGAAGCCGGTGGCGAACCGGGAGCTCATCCAGCGCATCGACGCCCTGCTGACCGGCCGCGACGTCGAGTTCGTGTACGTTCCCGCGCACCAGGTGAACGGCGACCCGCTCAACGCGATCGCCGACAAGGCCGCGAGCGACGCCGCCGTCAGCCAGCAGGCGAGCAGCGGCACGGGCGCCGAACTGCCGGTCCCGGACCCCGTCCGGTCCGCCGAGGGCGCCCGCCCGGCCCGCAAGGCCGCGGCGTCGAAGGCGCGGACCGGCAAGGGCACGTCCGGCACCATCCAGGCGAAGTTCCCCGGACGGTGCCACTGCTCCGGCTCCTACGCCAAGGGCGAGCTGATCGCCAAGGTGGCGGGCGGCTGGGGCCACGCCGCGTGCGCCGAGGCGGCCGCCAGGGGCTGAGCGCCCGCCGCGCACGTCAGGCGGGGGACCCGATCGTCACCACGCGTGCCCACTCCGGCGGCACGTCCGGCACGTAGTCGGGATCGTCCTCGTCCCACGAGGCCGCCCGCCCGCGGGGGAAGAGCCCCACCACGGTCCGGCAGGGCGGCCGGACGCTCGGCCAGGGCGTCTGGCCGTCGGTCAGCACCACGATGACGTCCGGACGGTACTGCGCCCGGAGCGCCTTCGCGAAGCCGGTGCGCAGATCCGTCCCGCCGCCGCCCAGCAGCGGGATCCCCTCGCCCTGGCACAGCGGGTGCACGATGCGGGCCGCCGCGTCGCACGGCACCACGGTGACCAGGTCGCGACGGCCGCCCACGGCGTGGGAGATCGCGGCGACCTCCAGGAGCGCGCTGCCCAGCTCCGCGTCACTGACCGACCCGGACGTGTCGACGATCACCGAGACCCGCGGCGGGCGCCGGCGCAGACTCGGCAGCACGGCCCCCGGTACCCCGGCCGAGCGCCGGGAGGGCCGGCCGTAGCTGTAGTCCTCGCCCGCGCCGGAGCCGGTGGCCGCCGAGCGGACCGCCGCGCCCAGCAACTCCCGCCAGGGCAGCGGCGGATGGAAGGCCTCCTCGGCCCACCGCTTCCACCCCGCCGGGGCGCTGCCCGGGCGGCCGGTGATGCCCTGCGCGACCCGGAACCGGACCGCGTCGCGTTCCTGCTCGCTGAGGCCGTCGGCGCCGTCCGGCCCCAGGTCCCACTCCCGGTCGCGCCCGTCGGCGCCGCTGCCGCAGTCCAGCCAGGCCGCGTCATGGGTGTACGGCGTGAGGCTGAACTGCCGCAGGTACTCCTCCATGAGCTGCCCGGCGGGCAGCCGCAGGGACCGCGGGTCGACGGCCCCCCGCGGCCGGGCCAGTCCCTCACCGTAGATGTCGTCGTTGATCTCGCAGTCCGCGGCGATGTTCATCCGCAGCTGTTCCCCCGGACCGCTCAGTCCCAGCTCCCGCGCGATCCGGTCGCTGCGCCCGTGGTGGTCGCGCAGCAGGTGCGACACCTCGTGCACCCACACTCCGGCCAGCTCCTCCACCGGCGTCCGGTCGACGAATCCCGGCGAGACGTAGCACCGCCAGTACCGGTCGACGCCCATGGTCGGCACCCGCCGCGACGCGACGGTGTGCAGGGCGAACAGGGCGGTCGCCAGATAGGGCCGCGCCCGGGCGGCCTGCAGCCGGGCCGCGAACAGCTTGCCGACGTCCAGCGACTCCGTGGCGTCGGGGGTCATCGGCCCGCCTCCGCGCCGGCCGCCGCCCGGGCCGCGGCCTCGTCCGCCCGCCGGGACAGGGTCACGACGCCGGCGAGCCCCTCGATCGACGGCGGGACGTCCCAGTCCGCGTGGCGCAGACTCGCCAGGGTGGTCGCCGGCACCACCACCAGGTCCGGCGCTCCGGTCTCCACCGCCTTCACCAGGAGTGCCCACGCCGCGTCCCAGCGGGGCTTCTCCAGGCGCTTGCGGACGGCGTCCACCACCCCGTCGAGCACCGCCTGGCGCAGATCGCCCCGCTCGGGCAGCACGGCGGCCGCCGGATCGGCGAGCAGCGTCTCCGGGTCCGGCAGGTCCATCCGGTCCAGGCTCGCCAGCAGCTCCAGCCCGGGGCCGTCCCCCACGGTGCCCCTGACCAGCAGGGAGAGCACCTCCCTGGAGGAGCCGGCCGCGGTCGCGAAGGCGATGAGGCACAGCGCCATCTCCCAGCTGCGCGGGGACGGCCAGGCGCCGCCCCGACGGGCCTCGCCGGTGGGCAGCCGGTGCGCGAGGGCGGGCCGGGCGGAGAGCAGCCCGCACACCGCGCGGCGGGCGAAGTGCACGGCCTCCGGCAGCTTCCGCGGATCGAGCAGGGGCAGCGTCGCCCGCGGCCAGGTCCCGGCGAGGCCGCGGACCACGACGTCGTGGTCGTGGGTCCACTGCAGGTGCACGAAGCGGTTGGCCAGCGGCGGGCTCAGTTCCCAGCCGTCGGCGGCCGAGGAGCGCGGATTGGCGGCGGCCACGATCCGGACCCCGGGCGGCAGTTGCAGGGAGCCGATCCGCCGTTCGAGCACGAGGCGGAGCAGGGCGGCCTGCACGGCCGGGGGAGCGGTGGACAGTTCGTCCAGGAACAGCAGCCCCCGGCCCGCGCGCACCAGCCGCACGGCCCACTCCGGCGGCGCCATCGGCACGCCCTGCTCGGCGGGATCGTCCCCGACGATCGGCAGGCCGGAGAAGTCGGACGGCTCGTGCACGCTGGCGATCACCGTGGTCAGCGGAAGGTCCAGGGCCGACGCCAGCTGCGTGAGGGCCGCGGTCTTGCCGATGCCGGGCTCACCCCACAGCAGGACGGGCAGGTCGGCGGCGACGGCGAGCGTCAGGGCCTCCAGCTGGGTGTCGGGGCGCGGTTCGGTGTCCGTGTCGCGCAGCAGCGCCAGCAATGCGCCGGCGACGTCGAGTTGTGCGGTGGGGACGGGCTCGCAGGCGGCGTCGGTGGGCGTGGGCAGGGTGCATGAGGACATGAGGGATCACCTGTGGGTTCGAGGGTGGTCGAGCGGGATGCCGGGAGGAAGGCCCCGGGTCAGCAGAACTCAGCAGAACAGCGGGTGGGACGGGCGGGAGCGGTCGGCGCGGCGGCGCGGGCTCGTCGGGGGGACGCGGTCGGGTCCGGCTCCGATCAGTCCCGACCGGTACAGCCCGTAGGTGATCCGCCGCTGCGCGGCCGTCTCCAGCTCGTCGCGCAGCGCCCCGGCGCGCAGCAGCGCGTCGGGTCCCAGCAGACCCTCGACGACGGCCAGCGCCCCGGCGGTGTCACCGTGGTCCAGACGTTCACGGACGCCGCTCAGGCAGTCGGGTCGCCGGTGCGCCTCGTCGATGGCGCGCAGACACGGCAGCGGGGTGCCGGTCAGCGCGACCAGCAGCTCCTCGCGCCGGATCTCGTCCGGGGCGTGGTCCAACGGGGCCAGCACCCCGTCGACCAGGGCGATCCGGTGCTGAGCCCCCCGGCACTCCACAAGGCGCGGCTGTCCCGGCCGGTGCGGGGCGGGGGAGGGCTCGCGCGGCGGGCGATCCGGCACGAGCGCCGAGGCGACCAGCGGATGCAGCCGGTCGGCCTCGATCGAACCGGTGCGGAGCAGCTCCAGGTCGGGTGGCACCCAGGCCGCCGCGTCGGGCAGCACGGGCAGCGCGGCGCCGCCGCCGCGCGGGGCCGTGGTGATCCGCAGGGCCGGCGGCCCCGTGCCGCTCCCGCCCGCGACCGGGTCCAGGACCAGTCGGTGGCGGGCGCCGAAGCGTACGGCGACCGGGCCGGCGGGCAGCCCGTCGGCGTGCAGCAGGATCCCTGCCTCGGCCGCCCACCGGTCGGCGGCGCAGGGGAGCCCCGGAACCGTCCGCAGCACCTCTGCCCCGAGCAACCCGGCGTCCGGAGGGTTGTGTTCGGCCCCGGATCGTCGCCGCAGCTCGTCGGTCCTGCGCGCGTCCCACAGGTGGCGGTGCAGGTCCAGGCGGAACCGGCGGTCGGGGTGGGGGTGCGGATGGCGGCCGGTGCCGGCCGCCGCGGGGGATCCGTCCCACAGCGCGAGGCTGATGCGCTGGCCGGCGTCCGCCCAGGCGGGCGGTGTGCGGGCCACCAGGTGCACCGGTCTCGCCCCGCCGCGCTCCGGGTCGTCGTACCGGGCCAGCGCGATGGTCAGGCCCGGACGCAGCAGCCCGTTGGGGGCGATGCGGGGCATGTGCCAGCGCAGCAGTTCGGGCACGAGATGGCGGAGATCGGACCGGACGCGGGCCGCGAGGTCGGGGCCGTGCGACCGCGCCAGCGAACGCAGCCGGAAGTCGACGTCGACGCCCGCGGCGGCGCAGGCCCCTGCCCAGTCACCGGCACGGCGGCGGGCGGTAGCGGTCTGGATCATGGAGGGCGGTACGGCGTACTCCCGTACGCGCCGCCAGAAGGAAAGGCGGGTGTCCCCGTTCGCGAACTGAGTGAGCATCAGCACTCACCTTGCGCGGTGGGGACCCCCAATCTCTGTACACACTGAGTGGTCATCGCGGCGATCGTAGCTCCCCCGCGCGCGATCTGCCAGCGGTTTACGTTCCGTTCCGTTCTGTTGCGGTCAGGTCCGGTGCGGTCCGGTCGGGTCCGCGCGGACGCGGCGTCGGGGCCGCTCGCCGGATGCGAAGGGCCCCGAGGCCGGTGTGCCGGTCAGGTCACCGCCGTGCGGTCACGGGTAGGAGACGACGTTGCTGGGCGCGGTGCCCGCCGGGGTCACCGCCCCGGTGTCGTTGATGACGTGGGTGATGGTGCCGTTGCCGCCGAGCGAGACGGTCAGGATGTTGTGGAACCGCACGCCCGGGGTGTTGGGCACCTCGAACGCGTGGTAGCTGTTCACCGCCGGGTTGACGTTGAAGTAGCAGTAGCTGCCGAGTCCCCACGCCTCATGGGTGGTGACGCCCGCCCCGACCTTGTAGGCGGCGTACCCGTTGACGCTCGCCGAGCTCTTCCACGCGGCCTGGTTCGGCACGTCGTACGGCATCTCGTTCTGGAAGAAGATGGTCTTGCCGTTCTGGCCGTTCCAGATGACCTCGTGCTTCTGGTAGTGCTCGACGAACAGGCCGGTCGCCAGGACGTCGGCACCGTTGACGATCACACCGGTGTCCGCGGTGTTGATCGTCCAGCCGACCGTCCCCGCGGTGCCGTGGTCGGCCCGCCAGGCCCAGATGTGGTCGATGATCGTGTTGTTGCTGTTGACGATCAGGCTGGTGGTCGCCTTGCCGGCGATCTGCCCGCCGATCCGGAAGAACACGTCCTGGATGGTGGTCGGGTTGCCCGCGTGGCCGGCCGACGAGCCGGCCGGTCCGACGGTCACCAGCGCCGCCGAGTTGGTGGTCCCGGCGTCGATCAGCAGGCCCTTGAGACGGACTCCGTCCACGTCGGCGACCTGGATCGCGTTGACGCCGTTGTCCGGGACGAAGGTCGGGTAGCCGATGCCGAGCACGACGGTGTTGGCCCGGTTGATGTTGAGCGTCTGGTTCAGGTGGTAGACGCCGGGCGTGACGAACAGGTTGCAGCCCTGGGCGAGCGCGTTGTTGATGGTCGCGGCGGTGTCGCCGGCCTTGACCACGTAGAACTGGCTCATCGGCTGCGAGGTGCCCGGGGTGCTGCCGTTCGCCCAGCTCGCGCCCGAGGCGTTGGTCCGCAGCGACGGGAGGAACACCCGGTACTTGCCGGCGCCGTCGACGTACAGGTAGGGCACGTCACGGGAGACGGGGGTGGTGGCCAGCGTGGTCTCGGGCGGGTTGGGGAAGGTGTTGGCCGGGGCGCCGGTGGTGCCGGAGAAGACCATGTTCCACACGCCGCCGGACCAGCTGCCCAGGTTGCTGTCGCGGGTGTACCACTGCTGCTGCGAGATGGACGCGGTCTGGCCGCTGACCTTGGTGTCGGCGATGTAGCCACCGCTGGCCCAGCCGTAGCTGGCCGGGTACAGCTGCAGGTCGCCGCGGACGTCGATCCGGCGGAACGGGGCCGCCTGGGCCACGGCCCAGCGGTTGCCGCCGACCGGGTTGATCGCCAGGTTCTCGGCCGACCGCCAGAAGTTCTGCGTCGCGTTGCCGGCGTCGGAGGCGTTGAAGGCGTCCACGGTGACGTGACCGTTGATCGTCACGTCGCCGGGGTTCTGCCCGAGGCCGGCCACCGAGGTGTAGAAGCCGACGTTGTCGTTGACGTTGTAGGTGCCCGGTTTGAACAGCTGCGCCACGCGGTTCGAGCTGAACTGCGCGGTGTTGGTGTCCTTCATCTGCTCGAACTGCGCGTCCAGCTGCGCCTGGATGGTGGCGCTGGACATGCTCGGGTCGTAGATGTGCACGTTCGGGCCGAAGTTCGGCGTGTCCGACTGCGTGGGGCAGCCGGCGGAGGCACCGATCGTGTACGTCGCGCTCGCCACGGCGGAGTCGCCCAGGCCCGACTTCACCGCGACGGCCTTGACGGTGGTCGTCGCCGTCACGCTGATCGGCGCGCTGTACAGGGGGGACGAGGCGGTGGGGGTGGAGCCGTCCCGGGTGTAGTGGATGCTCGCACCCGCGGTCGCGTCCGCGATCGTCACGCTCTGGGCCGACGTGTAGTTGCCGCCCGCCGGGTTGAAGGTGGGCGTGGCCACCGTGCCGGTGCCGCCCCCGCCCTGGGTGTACGTGAAGTGCGGGGTGTCGTATTGCGGTCCGCTCTTCTCGTAGGTGAACCAGTAGTCCAGGAGCGAGCCGTTGCTGAGGGAGTCGACGGTCTTGGTCCAGGTGCCGGCGTTGTTGGCAATACGGAAGTTCTGCTGGCCGGCGCCGCCCACCGTGTAGTGCACGTCGACGTAGAGCGCGCTCGTGGTCGGCGTGAAGGATATCTGGGCCTGGGTCGCGCTCAGTTGCGTGACGCTCTGGGTGTAGTCGGCGGCGGCGGCCGAGGCGGGCCCGGTGAGCCGGCTGAGTCCGAGCAGCCCGGTCAGGGCGAGCACGAGCACGCTCAGCAGGGCGACGGTGCGGTGGTGCAGGCGTGGGGGAGGACGCATGGAGCCGGAGGGGGCGGTACTGCGCATGGGTGGGGGGTCCTTTCGCCTGGATTCGTGAAGTGAACACCGAGTCGGCGTGGAAGAAAGGCGAAGACGGGCTCGAATCTTCGTATTGGGGGTTGAGTCGCGGGCCTAAACCTTCGATTCAACCGTCTGAAAACGCTCTCAATCTGCGGATCGCCGAGGATGGAGGAGCTGCTTAGGCAGTGTTGGGTTGGTGGCGGCGCGTCGTCAAGAAGTTACGCAGAATTCAACTCTTGAACACAAACGGCCCTCTCTCCGCGACGAGTTGCGGAGAGAGGGCCATGAGGTGAAGCCGTCAAGCGATGTCGGGCGACGTCAGGAACGGGCGGGGACTCAGCCCTCGCAGGCCAGTACCCGCAGCAGGCGGGCGACCTCCCCGGCGACCGCGTCGCGGGCCGGGCCGAGGTACTTGCGGGGGTCGGAGACGGCCGTGTCGGCGTCGAGGCGCGTCCGCACCGTCCGGGTGAACGTCCTGTTGAGGTGCGTGGAGATGTTGACCTTCGTCATCCCGGCCGCCACCGCCCGGACGAGGTCGTCGTCCCCGACCCCGGAGGAGCCGTGCAGGACGAGGGGGACGCCGACGGCGTCGCGCAGCCGGGTGATCAGCTCGAAGTCGAGGACGGCGTCGCGGGTGCGCATCGCGTGGGAGCTGCCCACCGCCACGGCGAGCGCGTCGACGCCGGTGGCGGCCACGAAGTCCCGCGCCTCGTCCGGATCGGTGCGCACGCCCGGGGCGTGGGCGCCGTCCTTCCCGCCGATCTCGCCGAGTTCGGCCTCCACCCACACCGTCCGGTCGTGGCAGTGGGCGGTGATCTCCCGGGTGGCGGCGACGTTGTCGGCGTAGGGGAGCGTGGACGCGTCGAACATGACCGAGGTGAAGCCGAGTTCCACCGCCTCGCGCACCAGGTCCGCCGACTCCGCGTGGTCGAGGTGGACGGCCACCGGGACGCGCGCGGACCTCGCGATGGCCAGCGACGCCAGCGCGATCGGTTCGAGGGCGCCGTGGTAGCGCACGGTGTTCTCGCTGATCTGCAGGATCACCGGCCGCCCGGCCGCCTCGGCACCGGCGACGATGGCCTGGGCGTGCTCCAACTGCACGACGTTGAAGGCACCCACGCCCACGGTCGTCGCGGCCGCGGCGTCGGCGATGTCATGGGTGGCTGCGAGCGGCATGGACTTCCTCCACGGAAACGGCGGTACGGAAACGGTGATAGGCGTCGGCGTCGAAGTCGCCCGCCGTGGGACGGAGGACGGCGGCGGCCGACAGCGCGACGGCCTCGCCCAGCACGGCGGGCCATGGCGCCCCGGTGGCCAGCCCGGCCGCGAGCGCCGCGACGCACGCGTCGCCCGCTCCCGTCGGGTTGCCGGCCAGCCGCTCGGGCGGTGCGGCGCGCCAGGTGCCCTGTGCGGTGAGGGCGTGCAGCCCGTCGGGGCCGTGCGAGGCCACGACGTCGCGGGCGCCCAGCGCGCGCACGGCGGCCGCCGCGGCGGCGAGGTCCCGCAGGCCGGTGAGGTCCAGCAGTTCGTCGGCGTTGGGTTTGACCACGTCGGGGCCGGCGGCCAGCCCGGCGCGCAGCGCGGATCCGCTGGTGTCCAGGATCGTGCGGACCCCCGCCTCACGGGCCAGGGTGACCAGGTGCGCGTACACGTCGACCGGCAGGCCCGGCGGGAGGCTGCCCGACAGCACCGCCACGTCGGCGTCGCCCAGCAGGCGCGCGTACCGCGCGGTGAAGGCCTCCCACTCGCCGGCCGTCACCGCCGGTCCGCCCTGGTTGAACACGGTGGCGTCGCCGTCGGCACGGGAGACCACCGTCAGGGTGCGCCGTGACTCGCCGGTGACGGGCACCAGTTCGTCCCGCGGACCGGCCGTGCGCAGTTCGGCGCGCAGCCGGTCACCGGTGTCACCGCCGCACAGCCCGGTCACGGCCGTCTGCCACCCCAGCGCGGAGAGCACCCGGGCGACGTTGACGCCCTTGCCGCCGGCGCGCTCGTGCACGCTGTCGACGCGGTGCGAGGTGCGGGGTACGAGCTCGTCGACGACGTACGTGACGTCGAGGGCGGCGTTGAGTGTGACGGTCAGGATCACCGCGACCCGACCCCCGCGGAGCCGGCGGTGGCACCGCGCATGGTGAACTCCGTCTCGCCCGCGCCGGCCGCCGCGCCCGCGCCACTACCGCGGGTCGCGCAGTCGACGGCCTGCCAGGCGTAGAGCCCGGCGCCCAGGCAGCCTGCCATGTCGCCCAGGGCCGCCCGGACGACGGCCGGCCGGCGCTGGAACGTCAGCCGCCGGGCCAGGCGGTCGCGGACCGGTTTCAGGAGGGTGTCGCCGACCTGGGCGAGGCCGCCGCCCAGGACGATCAGTTCGGGGCCGAGCAGCGACGACGCGGTCGCCAGCGCCGACGCGAGCGCGTCGACCGCGTGCTCCCAGACCGCCACGGCGTCGGCGTCGCCCTGCGCCACCAGCGCCGCCACCTCGTCGGCGCCCTGGACGGAGCGTCCGGTGCGTGCCGCGAAGGCGGCCTTGACCGCGACCGCGGAGGCCACCGTCTCCAGGCAGCCGCGGCCGCCGCACGGGCACGCGGCGCCGTCGGGGTCGACGACCACATGGCCGAGCTCGCCCGCGTGGCCGCCGGCCCGGACGGGCCGCCCGTCGCTGATGACGGCGGCGGCGATGCCGGTGCCGATGGCCACGAAGAGCACGTCGCGGGCGCCGCGGGCCGCCCCCAGGACGCACTCGGCGAGCCCGCCGGCCCGCACGTCGTGCCCCAGCGTGACGGGGAGCGCGGTGCGCCGCTCCAGGAGGTTCGCGAGCGGGAGGTCCCGCCAGCCGATGTTGGCGGAGTACACCGCGTTGGAGAGGTCCTCGTCGACGTGGCCGGGCACGACCACCCCGACCCTGCGGACCTTCAGGCCCTCGTCGCGGGCCTGCTGGGCGAGGGCGCGCAGCGTCTCGGTGATGACGTCCACCACCGCCTCCGGCCCCGCGGCCCGGGGAGTCGGCCGGCGCACGGTGGCCAGCAGCATCTCCCGGTCCATGAGCGCGCCCTTGATGCCGGTGCCGCCGACGTCCACGGCGATCACGCACTCGCCCGCGTCACGGCCCTCACGCATGGCGGCCCTCCAGGACGACGGACCGGGTGAGGTTGCGCGGCCGGTCCGGGTCGTAGCCGCGGGCCTCGGCGATGGCGACGGCCAGCCGCTGGGCGCGCACGAGGTCGGCCAGCGGGTCGAGCGTCCCGGCTCCGGTCCCGGAGCCGTCGAGGAGCGTGCCGCCGACGCGGGCGACGTCGTCCGCCAGGCCCTGCGGGAGCGAGCCGAACATCCACGCCACGCGGCCCGGTCCGGTGATGCTGATCGGCCCGTGGCGGTACTCCATGGCGGGGTACGCCTCGGTCCACGCGCCGGCCGCCTCGCGCATCTTCAGCCCGGCCTCCAGGGCCAGACCGTAGGTCCAGCCGGTGCCCAGGAAGGTGAACTGCTCGGCCCCGAGCACCTCGGGGGCCAGCTCCTCGGTGACGGCCCGCTCGGCGTCCTGCGCGGCCTCGTCGAGGGTGCGCACCCCCGCCGGCAGGCCGCCCTCGGCCTCCAGATGGGCGCGGAGCAGGGCGAGCACCGTGGTGGCGAAGCGGGTCTGCACGACCGACTCCTCGTCGGCGAAGTCCAGGACCACCAGGGAGTCGGCCGCCGTCATCACGGGGGTCGCCGGGTCGGCGGTGATCGCCGTCGTGGGCACTCCCGCGTCGCGGGCGCGGCCGAGCAGGTCCAGCACCTCGGTCGTGGTGCCGGAGCGGGTGATCGCGAGGATCCGGTCGTAGCGGCGCCCGGCGGGGAACTCCGAGGCGGCGAAGGCGTCGGTCTCGCCGTGGCCGCCGCTCTCGCGCAGCACCGCGTAGGACTGGGCCATGAACCAGGAGGTGCCGCAGCCGACGACGGCCACGCGCTCACCCCGGCGGGGGAGTGCGGCGCTGTGGGAGGGGAGCGAGCGGGCCGCCTGCCGCCAGCAGGCGGGCTGGGTGGCTATCTCGACGGAGGTACGGGAGGGCGTGGCGCTGGGCATACGACGCTTCCTTCGGACGCGGTGACGACGGCTCTCGCAACAAGTTTGATCGAAACTGATTCAATCATGCGCTCATCGAGCAAATGTGAGCGCACTCGTTGTGTCGCGGAGTATTCACGACTCCGGCCGCCGGGTCCAGTCGCCGAGGCCGGGAAGACGCCGATCCGTTCCAGTGGGGAGCGGGAATTGCCCCTCCGGCCGCTCTGGCCTGGAGCTACACTCCCCCCATGCTCAAAGTTGACAGAATCGCCCGCATCCTTGATCACGTGTCCAAGGAGGGCAGTGCCGACGTCCACGTGCTCACCGAGCTGCTCGGGGTGTCGGGGGCGACGGTCCGGCGCGATCTGCAGACGCTGCACGAGCAGGGGCTGCTGCACCGCACCCGCGGTGGCGCGGTGACCGGCACGTTCAACCTGGAGCTGCCGCTGCGCCACCGGGCGGGACGCCAGCAGGCCGAGAAGCGGCGGATCGCCCTCGCCGCCGCCCGCCTGGTGCCGGAGGGCGCGGTGGTGGGCATGACCGGAGGCACCACGGTCACCGAGATCGCCCGGGCGCTGGCCGAGCGCAGCGGCATCACCGTCGTCACCAACGCGGTCAACATCGCCGCCGACCTGATCGCCCGGTCCGAGATCCGTCTCGTGGTCGTCGGCGGGAACGCCCGGACGGCCAGCTACGAACTGGTCGGTCCGGCCGCGGAGCGGATGCTCGCCCAGTACAACCTGGACATCGCCTTCATCGGGGTGGACGGCCTGACCGCGAGCGAGGGCTGCACGACGCACGACGAGATGGAGGCCCACACCGACCGCGCGTTCCTGCGCAGCAGCGCGCGCTCGGTGGTCGTGGCGGACAGCACCAAGGTCGGCCGGGTGACCTTCGCGGAGATCTGCCCGCTCGCCGACATCGACGACCTCGTCACCGACGACGGCCTCGACGCGGTGCGGGAGCAGGCCGTCGCCGAGTGCGGTGTGCGGGTGCTGCGGGCCTGACGCCGAGCCGCTGCCGGCACCGTCCGGCGGATCGCACTGGGTCCGGAACTGATGACCTGGCCGATCAACTGGGACGGCTCGAAGGGGTGGACGTTCGGCAACAACGTCAAGGCCCTGCAGGGGCGCTGACACCGACCAGCCGACGGCGGACGCGGCGCCCCCGGCGGGGTGGCACCGCGTCCGTCCGCCTGTCCGGGTGCGGTGCGCCACGCGGTGGCGGGGGCCGTGTTCGAGGTGCGCCGGTGGCGGGGGCGGGCGACAGTGGGACGGTGCGTGCGGCGGTCCGCCGGCGTACCGTGCCGTCCCCTTTCTCCGGAGGCGGCCGGGTGGGGCAGGAGGCCGGCCCGAGGAGGCCACTGTGGAACCGGTGACGGCGCTGGACCGGATCGCCTTTCTGCTGGAGCGCGCGCAGGCGGCCACCTACCGGGTGGAGGCGTTCCGCACGGCGTCGGACGTGGTCGCCGGGCTGCCGCCCGAGGAGGTCGCCGCCCGCTCGGCGGCCGGCACGCTGCAGGCGGAGAAGGGCATCGGCCCCAAGACGGCGCAGGTCGTCAAGGAGGCCCTGGCCGGAGCGGTGCCCGGCTACCTGGAGAAGCTGGAGGCGGAGGCGGCGGAGCCGCTCGTGGCGGGCGGGAGCGCGCTGCGCGCCCTGCTGCGCGGCGACTGCCACCTGCACTCCGACTGGTCGGACGGCGGCAGCCCCATCGAGGCGATGGGCCGGACGGCCGCGGAGCTGGGGCACGAGTGGGCCGTGCTCACCGACCACTCGCCCCGGCTGACCATCGCGGGCGGGTTGTCGCCCGAGCGGCTGCGGCGGCAACTGGAGGTGGTCGCCGAGCTGAACGAGCGGTGGGCCCCCTTCCGCCTGCTGACGGGCATCGAGTGCGACATCCTCTCCGACGGCTCCCTCGACCAGGAGCCAGAGCTGCTCGACCGGCTCGACGTCGTGGTCGCGTCGAGCCACTCCGAGCTGCGGATGGACGCGCCCGCCATGACCCGCCGCATGATCAACGCGGTCCGCAACCCCCTGACGGACGTCCTGGGGCACTGCACCGGCCGGCTGCTGTCCGGGCGGCAGCGCCCGCCGTCGCAGTTCGACGCGGAGGCGGTCTTCGCGGCCTGCGCGGAGGCCGGAACGGCGGTCGAGATCAACAGCCGCCCCGAACGGCAGGACCCGCCGGACGAGCTGCTGCGCCAGGCCGTCGACGCCGGGGTGCTCTTCGCGATCGACACCGACGCCCACGCGCCCGGGCAGCTCGACTGGCAGATCCTGGGCTGCGCGCGCGCCGAAGCCTGCGGCGTGCCGCCGGAGCGCGTGGTCAACACCTGGACGGCCCCCCGATTGGCGGAGTGGACCCGCACCCGGAAGGCACCGGCGGGCGACCGCCCCGCGTGACGCCCCCGCGGGTCGCCGCGGGAGCGGACCGGGGGGAACGGTGGCACAGTGATCAGAGTCCCCCCGGCGTGAGGTGAGGCTGCAGACATGGCTCCTTCGGAACGCGCGGTCCAGGGAGCGCCGTGTTGGGTGAGCCTGACCGCCGCCGACCTGCCCGCCAGTCAGGCTTTCTACCAGCGTGTGCTCGGCTGGGAGTACCGCCCCGGATTCCAGCTCGACGACTACGCCGTGGCGCTCGCCGAGGGCGATCCGATCGCCGGGCTCGGCGTGAAGGGGCGCTCGTTCGGCATCTTCGCCTGCTGGGCGGTGCACTTCGCGGTGGACGACATCGACCGCGCCGCGGCGCGGATCCGCGAACGGGGCGGCACCGTCGCCGTCGGTCCGCTCCCGTTCGGCCCGGGCCGGGTGGCCTGGGCCGTCGATCCGGCGGGCGCGCCGTTCGCCCTGTGGGAGGGACCCCGGGACCCGCGCTGGTCCACCGGTGGCGGCGGTGGCCGCCATGTGGGGATCGAACTGTGCACCCGCGACGTCTTCGCGGCGGCGATCTTCTACAGCCAGGCGCTGGGCTGGGACACCGAACCTCCCGAACGCTGCACCCTGCGCTACGAGGACGATCAGGTCTTCGTCGACGTGCTCGGCCGCACGGTCGCCGTGCTGCACGGCGGAGCGGTGGAGGAGGCCCCGGACCCCAAGGTGCGCCCGCGCTGGCAGGTCGTCTTCCGCTCCCCGCACGCCCATCTGGCCGCCGAGCGCGCCGAGGCGGCGGGCGGCGCGGTCGTCAGCGGCCCGGAGGAGACGGCGTCGGGCGTGGCGACCCTGCTGCGGGATCCGGAGGGCACCTTGTTCAGCGTCGCCGCCCTGGCCGCCGCCGGGCCGGAGGAGCCGTAGTCCCGCCCCGCCCCGGCGGGGCCGGGATCAGCTCGCGGGTCGCGTCAGCTCCCGCTCCGCGAAGGCGCGGAAGCTGCGGGGTGCCTGCCCGGTGAGGCGCAGGACGGTGTCGGTGGTGCGGTCCTCGGCGCCTTCGGCGATGGCGCGGTCCAGGCCGGCGAGCAGCGCGGCGAACTCGGCGGGCATGTCGGCGGCCAGCCGGTCGCGCTGCTGCTCGTAGGTGAGCCGGTGGTGGGTGACGGGCCGGCCGGTGGTCCGGGTCAGTACGGCGGCGATGTCGTCGTAGGCCAGGGCCTGGGGTCCGGTGATGACCAGGTCGGTGTTGGGCGCCTGCTCCGCGGTCAGCGCGTGCACGGCGACGGCGGCGATGTCGTCGGCGTCGACGAATCCGACGCGGCCGTGCCCGGTCGCCGTGCGGATGGTCCCGTCGGCTCGCACGGTCCTGGCGTGCGCGTGGTCGCCGGTGAAGTTCTGCATGAACCACGACGGCCGCAGGACCGCCCACTCGGCGAACAGGCCGGGCAGCGCCTGGTGCACCTGCCCCACGGCCGGGCCCCCGGCGGGGATCGCCGACGAGCTGAGCAGCACCGCCCGGCGGACGCCCGCGGTGCGGGCCCGGCGGAGGAAGGGCAGCATGACGGCTGCCGGGTCAGCGGCGCCGAGCGGAGGGATGAGGTAGACGCGGTCCACGTCCTGGAGGGCGCCCGCGAAGGAGGCGGGGTCGTCCCAGTCGAACCGCACGGGCACCGTCCCCTGCGCGGATCCGGTCCCCTGCGAGGTGCCGGGGCGACGGCTGCCGGCCTTGACGCGGTGGCCCGCGGCGGCCAGGCGGGCGGCGACGCGGCTGCCGGTGGTGCCCGAGGCGCCGATGACCAGGGTGTGCTGCTGCGACGCGGTCATCCGGTGCTCCTGTGAGGTCGGTGGCGTTCCCGTACGATACGGACCGTGGGTCCGTTTCCCGTGGAGGACGATACGGACCCGCGGTCCGTTTCGCAACCGGAGGAGCCGCATGACCGAGCGCAAGCCCCGCGCGGACGCCACGCGCAACCGCGAGGCGGTCCTCGCCGCCGCCGACGCCCTCTTCGCCCGGTGCGAGAGCCCCGAGTCGGTCACCATGGCCGACATCGCGGCCGCCGCGGGCGTCGGCAAGGCGACGCTCTTCCGCGGTTTCGGCGACCGCACCGGCCTCATCCACGCCCTGTACGAACTGCGGCTCGCGCCGATCCGGCGCGCCGCCGAGGAGGGGGCGCCGCCGCTGGGGCCCGCCACCCCGCCGCTGCAGCGGGTGCCCGCCCTCCTCGACGCCGTGCTGTGCTTCAAGCTCGACCACCGCCACCTCGCCCTCGCGCTGGAGGGAACCGGCGGCAACAGCCCCTACGCGGCGGAGCACTACGCGCGCTGGCACACCACGCTCCGCAGCGCGCTGGAACGGATCCCCGGCCACGCCGACAGTGACTTCACCGCACACGCGCTGCTCGCCGCCACCCGTGCCGACCTGGTCGAGCACCTCGTCGGCCGGCAGGGCGCGACGCGCGAGCGGCTGCGCGCCGACCTGGCGGCGTACACCGCCAGAGTCCTGGGGGCAGGGGACGGAGGGCGGCGCCCCTGACGGGCGGCGCCCCCGGTGCCGTCGCCCTTCGCCGTCGCCCTCAGGCGCGGCGCGCGACCCGCGTCAGGTACTCCCGGCGGTGCAGCGGATCGTGGTCCGACCTCGGGCGGACGGGGATCGTGCCGCGGACCGGCCGGTAGTGGTCGAAGGCGCACTCCAGCACGCCCTCGCCGCGGGTCAGCGACGGCAGTTGCCGCTCCAGCGTGTGCACCGAGGCGGCCGGGAGCGTCCCCTCCACCCCGTACGACGCCCCTCGCGCCGCCGAGTCGTACGGCACCGCCCCCAGCCGCGCGAGCACGGGCAGCACCAGGCCGAACAGGTCGGCGGGGATCTCCAGGGCGAACCGGTGCATCGGCTCGTACACCTGACTCACCGCCTGCTGCAGCGCGCTCATCAGCACCAGGGGCGTGAGGTTGCGGAAGTCCCCGGCGGTGCTCGACATGCTCTTGTCGAAGACGGCGTGGGCGTGGCTCTGCCGTGCCGCGTACCCCGCATGCGTCATGGTGACCGTGCAGTCGGTGACCTGCCAGCCGTGGACGCCCTGCCGCAGTGTGGTCCTGACGGTCTCCTCGACCGCCTTGAAGAACGCGTAGGGCATCGAGCCGAGTTCCACCTCCAGCCGGAACTCCACGCCGCTGCCGACCGGCGCCGGGTCGACCCGCAGCCCCACGGTCGCGAGGAACGGATTGGGGTCGGCGTGCATGATCTCGACCGCCGCCCCGGTCCCGATCGGCCGCTCGATGTGCAGGGTCGTCGTCTCGCGGAAGGAGACGTCGACGCCGAACTCGTTGGCCAACGTGGCCTGGATGACCTCCTTCTGCACCTCGCCGTAGAGCGAGACGGAGGTCTCCCGCCGCAGATCGTCGTGCCGGAGGTTGATCAGCGGGTCCTGTTCGGCGAGTTGCGTGAGCGCGACGTGCAGGGGTCCCCGGTCGGCGGGGCGCACCGGCTCGACGACCGTTTCCAGGGACGGCGGGGCGAAGTGCCGGCCCTCCGGCCGCGTCCCGCGCGGCATGCCGATCGCGTCGCCGACGCGGATGTCGCCGATGCCCCACACCTTGGCGATGCGGCCCGCGGCGACGGCGTCGGCGGGGACGTCCGCCCCGTGCTCGTAGACCCTGAGCGCGGTGACCTTGCCCTCCTCGCTCCCGCGGAACGGCAGGCGGTCGCGTACCCGCACCGTTCCGGAGAACAGGCGGACGTAAGCGATCTTCTCTCCGGCAGGCCCGCGCTCGACCTTGAAGACCGTGCCCGAGACCGGCCCGTCGGCGTCGTGCGCCGCGGCGGGCAGCAGCTCGGTGATGCCGGAGACCAGCGCGTCCACCCCGGCGCCGGTGATCGCCGAGCCGAAGAACACCGGATGCGCCAGCGCCCGCCGCGTCTGCGCCGCGAGTTCGGCCCGCAGCCGCGGATAGCAGAGCGCGGCCTCGTCGGCGACGTACGCGGCGAGCAGCGCCTCGTCGCGACCGGTGAGGAGATCGACGAGCCGGGTCGTGAACTCCGTGTCGGCGGCGGTGCAGGGGTGGGCGGTCGCACCGCGGGTGCCCAGTGCGGTGGTCCGGGTCATCGGGACACTGGCGGGAGCCAGCTTCCCGGCGATGGCGCGGAGCACGGCGTCGTACCGGGCACCCCCGCGGTCGATCTTGTTGACGAAGATCAGGGTGGGGAGGCCGAGGCGCTGCAGCGTGCGCATCAGCACGCGGGTCTGCGCCTGCACGCCCTCGACGGCCGAGACGACCAGCACGGCGCCGTCGAGCACGTCCAGCACCCGCTCCACCTCGGCGATGAAGTCCGGGTGGCCGGGGGTGTCGATCAGGTTGACGGTGACGCCGTCGATGACGAACGAGGCGACGGCGGCCTTGATGGTGATGCCGCGCTGCCGTTCCAACGCCAGGGAGTCGGTGCGGGTGCTCCCGTCATCGACGCTGCCGATCTCGTCGATGACGCCCGCCGTGTGCAGCAGGCGCTCGGTCAGGCTTGTCTTTCCGGCGTCAACATGCGCCAGGATTCCCAGGTTCAGCGTATGCACGTGCGGTCATGTCCTTGAGATAGACGGAAATTCCCTCCTGGATGGACATGAACGGTCCGCACATCATCAGAACTCCTGGATCGACGGGGCTGCCGGGGCCGGCATGGAAAAGTGCACCAGATTCCCGCCCGGAAGGGCAACCGCTTTAGGGGGCGCCCCAGGGGCCGGAACGCCGACTGCCCGCCGGCGGGGGCCGGCGGGCAGTCGGGAAGGGCGTGAGGTCAGACGGCGTGGGCGTCGCGCACCGGGAGGGCCTTGGGGTCCGGGCCGTAGGCGTTCGTCTCCTGCTCGCTGTCACCGCTCAGGATGACCAGCATGAAGAGGAGCCCCACGAGCGGGACGAGGAAGAGGAACACCCACCACCCGCGGCGGCCGGTGTCGTGCAGCCGGCGGACGGTGACTCCCAGGCTGGGCAGGAACGTGGGCACGAGGTACGCCAACGCGATCCACGGACGCGATCCCACCACGGCGTCGAGGGTGATGAAGGCGGTGAGGAGGAGCAGGTGGATCAGCGTGAACTGCCAGTATTCGCGGCACCGCGCCCGCCCGCTGAATACGGCGTATTTCTTGAGCACTTCGACGTAGTAATGCACCGCGTCCCCCCATAGGACTTGAAGGCCCGACCCAATGGATCAAGGCAGACGGGGAGAACAGTAAAGCCGGGGTGTGCCCCGGTCAAGGGGAAATGTCCCCTTGACCGGGGTCGCGGTCAGAGCCTGGGGTCGACCGGTTCGGACTCCAGGGCCAGGACCGCGAAGACCGCCTCGTGGACGCGCCACAGGGGTTCGCCCGCCGCGAGGCGGTCGAGCGCTTCGAGGCCCAGGGCGTACTCGCGCAGCGCGAGCGAGCGCTTGTGGCCCAGCGAACGCGAGCGCAGGCGGGCGAGGTTGTCCGGGCGGGTGTACTCGGGACCGTAGATGATCCGCAGGTACTCGCGGCCCCGGCACTTGATGCCGGGCTGCACGAGCCGCCCCTTCTCGCCGCGCACCAGCGCCTGGAGCGGCTTGACGACCATTCCCTCGCCGCCGGCGGCCGTCAGCTCCAGCCACCACTCGGTGCCCGCCGCGACCGACTGCTCGTCGCCGGTGTCGACCACGAGCCGGCGGGTCGCCTGCAGCAGGCCCGTCGGGTCGTCGGCGACCAGCCGGTCGATCAGCGCCAGCTGCCGGTCGTGCGGCAGCGCGGCCAGGCTGCGGTCCTGGACGGCCAGGATCTGGAAGGGGGCGAGGCGCACCCCGTCCAGGCCCTCGGTCGGCCAGCAGTAGCGCCGGTACGCGTCGGTGAACGCGGCGGCGTCGGTGGCCCGGCCGCGCTGGCGCTCCAGCAGGTCCGCCACCGCGCTGCCGCGTGCCGACGCCGCCTCCAGGGCGGCGATCGCGCCCGGGAGCACCGCGCCCGACGCGGCGCCCACGGCGGCGTACTGCCGGCGCAGCAGACCGGACGCCTTCAGCGACCAGGGCATCAGCTCGGCGTCCAGCAGCAGCCAGTCCGTCTCCAGCTCCTCCCACAGCCCGGCGCTGGTGACGGCCTCGCGCAGCCGCGCCAGGATCTGCTCGGTGACCGCGGGGTCGTCGAAGAACGGCCGCCCGGTACGGGTGTGCAGTGCTCCGCTCACGTCCGGCTCGGTGATGCCGAAGCGCGCCCGCGCCACCTCCGCGTCACGGCAGACCAGCGCCACCGCGCGCGAGCCCATATGCTTCTCCTCGCACACCACCTGGCGCACCCCGTCCGCGCGGTAGGCCGCGAAGGCCTCGCGCGGGTACTCCAGGTACCCCTCCTCCTGCGAGGTCGCGCACGGCGACATCGTCGGCGGCAGGTAGGCGAGCAGCCGCGGGTCGACCGCGAACCGGCTCATGACCTCCAGCGCGGCCGCCGCGTTCTCCTCGCGGACCGCGACCCGGCCGTGCTGCGACGTCTCGACGACGCGCCGGCCCGCCACGTCCCCCAGGTCCAGCGGCCGGCCGTCCAGGCCGCCCGGTGCCTCGGTGACGAGGGGTTTCACCGGCTCGTACCAGACGCGCTCGGCCGGCACGTCGACGAGCTCGCGCTCGGGCCAGCGCAGCGCCGTCATCCTGCCGCCGAACACCGCACCGGTGTCGAGGCAGATGGTGTTGTTGATCCACGCGGTGTCGGGCACGGGCGTGTGCCCGTACACGACGGTGGCGCGGCCCCGGTAGTCCTCCGCCCACGGGTAGCGGACGGGCAGGCCGAACTCGTCGGTCTCGCCCGTGGTGTCCCCGTACAGCGCGTGCGAGCGGACCCGGCCGGAGGTGCGGCCGTGGTACTTCTCCGGCAGCCCCGCGTGGCAGACCACGAGTTTCCCCTCGTCGAGGACGTAGTGGCTGACCAGCGACTCGATGAACCGGAGCGCGCGGGCGTTGAACTCCGGTTCCTCGCCCGCGATCCCCTCCAGCTGCGCGATGGTCTCGGCGAGGCCGTGGGTGTGCTGCACGTTGCGGCCCTTGAGGTAGCGGCCGAGCTTGTTCTCGTGGTTGCCCGGCACGCACAGCGCCGAGCCGGCGGCGACCATGCCCATGACGAGCCGCAGCACGCCGGGGCTGTCGGGGCCGCGGTCGACGAGGTCGCCGACGAACACGGCGGTGCGCCCCTGCGGGTGCGCGGCGCCCACCGGCCGTCCGGCCGCGTCCCGTTCCAGGGCGTAGCCCAGCGCGGTCAGCAGCGTCTCCAGCTCGGAACGGCAGCCGTGGATGTCCCCGATGATGTCGAAGGGTCCGGTCAGGTGCCGCAGGTCGTTGTAGCGGCGTTCCATGACGATCTCGGCGCCGTCGATCTCCTCGGTGCCGCGCAGGATGTGCACCTTGCGGAACCCCTCGCGCTCCAGGCCCCGCAGCGAGCGGCGCAGTTCGCGCTGGTGGCGCTGGACGACGTGCCGGGGCATGGCGGCCCGGTCCGGGCGCGCGGCGTTGCGCTCGGCGCAGACCTGCTCGGGTACGTCGAGGACGACGGCGATCGGCAGCACGTCGTACTGGCGGGCCAGGTCGACGAGCGCCTTGCGGCTCTCGCTCTGCACGCTGGTGGCGTCGATGACGGTGAGCCGGCCGGCGGCCAGCCGCTTGCCCGCGATGTAGTGCAGCACCTCGAAGGCGTCCCGGCTGGCGGCCTGGTCGTTCTCGTCGTCGCTGACCAGGCCGCGGCAGAAGTCGGAGGACAGGATCTCGGTGGGCTTGAAGTGCCGGGCGGCGAAGGTCGACTTGCCGGAGCCGGTCGCCCCGATGAGGACGACGAGGGACAGGTCGGTCACGGGAAGCGTGCGCTTGCTGGTCATGCGGCCGACTCCTCCTTCGGGGTCCGGGCGGTACGGGCGGGGCGGGTGGTCCGCGGGTCCTGCGAGTGCGGCGAGCCGCTCCGGGTGAAGGCCGCCAGCTGCGTCGGCGGCCCGACCTCCGGGTCGTCGGGTCCCACCGGGACGTACGCCACGTCGTAGCCGTGCCGCGCGGCGACCCGCTCCGCCCAGGCGCGGAACTCCGCCCGGCTCCACTCGAAGCGGTGGTCCGCGTGCCGGACGTGACCGGCGGGCAGCGTCTCCCAGCGCACGTTGTACTCGGAGTTCGGCGTCGTGACGATGACGGTCCCGGGGCGCGCGGAGCCGAACACGGCGTACTCCAGGGCCGGCAGCCGCGGCAGGTCGAGGTGTTCGATGACCTCGCTGAGCACGGCGGCGTCGTACCCCTGCAGCCGGGTGTCGGTGTAGGTGAGCGAGCCCTGCAGGAGGCTGACGCGGGCGGCCTTGTGCTCGCCCATCCGCTCCAGGTGCAGCCGCCGCGCGGCCACGTTCAGCGCCCGGATCGACACGTCGACACCGACGACTTCGGTGAAGCGGACGTCCTTGAGCAGCTCGCCGACCAGCTGTCCCTGGCCGCAGCCGAGGTCCAGCACCCGGCCCGCGCCCGCGGAGCGCAGCGCTTCGAGGATCGCGGCGCGGCGCTGTGCGGCCAGTGGGGCCGGCTTCTCCTCGGTGTCGGCGCTCTCGTCGACCGCGTTGTCGATCTCCTCGACCTCGAGGTCGTCGGCGTCCGCGAGCCGGGCCAGCTCCAGGCGCTCGATGGCCTGGCGCGTCAGCGCCTTGCGGCGGGACAGGTAGCGGCTGGCGATCAGCTGCTGCTCGGGGTGGTTCTCCAGCCAGCCCTCCCCGAAGCGCAGCAGCTTGTCGACCTCGTCCTCCGAGATCCAGTAGTGCTTGGAGTCGTCCAGGACCGGCAGCAGGACGTACAGGTGCCGCAGGGCCTGCGACAGGCGCAGCCCACCCTCCAGCGTCAGCCGTACGTAGCGCGAGTCGCCCCACTCGGGGAACTGCGCGTCCAGGGTGACGGGTTCGGCTCCGACGGTCCAGCCCAGCGGTTCGAACAGCGCCCGCACCAGGGCGGCGCCGCCACGGGCGGGCAGCACCGGTACCTCGATCCGCAGCGGCAGCGGGGCCGCGGCGCGCTCGGGATGGGTGCGGCACTCGCCCCGCAGGGCGCTGGAGAACACCGTGCGCAGCGCCACGGCCAGCAGCGACGAGGCGGCGTACGGCCGGTCGTTGACGTACTGCGCGAGCGCCGCGTCGGGCGTCGCGCCCTGGTCCCTGCCCTTCCCGCGGCGCACCAGCGCCACCGGATCCACCTCCAGCAGGAGCGCGGCCGTGCAGATCCGCGCGGACGCCTCGGGGTAGAAGACGTGCGCGTCGCCGTAGGAGGTCGAGAAGGCCTGGGCCTTCTCCGGGTGCTTGTGCAGCAGGAAGCCGAGGTCCGTTGCGGGAAGCTCGTCGTCGCCGGTGAGGGATATCGTCAGGAACACACGCCGAGTATTGACGGGTTCACCCGCCACCACCAGGCATTTTTGGTCACAGAGCCCGGCCCGCCGCCGCCGGGCCGCCGGGCTGGTATAGCTGTTCCATGAGTGATTCCCTGACTGCGGAGACCATCCGGCTCACCGGGCACGGCGGCGACGAGATCGAGGCGTACCTGGCCCGGCCCCAGGGCCCGCAGCGGCGCGGGGGCGTCGTCGTCATCCACCACATGCCCGGCTACGACCGGGGCACCAAGGAGATGGTCCGCCGCTTCGCCGAGCTCGGCTACGACGCGATCTGCCCCAACCTCTTCTACCGCGAGGCGCCGGGAGCGGCGCCCGACGACGCGGCCGCGGCGGCCCGGGCGGGCGGCGGGGCACCGGACGAGCGCGTGCTCGGCGACATCGACGCCGCTGTGACCCGCCTGCGGGCGCTGCCCAGCGCCAACGGCAGGGTCGGCGTCATCGGGCACTGTTCGGGGGGCCGGCAGAGCGTGCTGGTCGCCTGCAACCTGGCGGTGGACGCGGCGGTGGACTGCTACGGGGCGTTCGTCACCGGCACCGTGCCCGAGGGCTTCCCGATGCGGATCTCCAACCTCGTCGACCAGCTGCCCCGGCTGCGCACTCCGCTGCTCGGGCTGTTCGGGGCCGAGGACAAGTACCCCGGCCCCGAACAGGTGGCCGAACTGGAGAAGATCCTGACCGCCAACGGCAAGGACTTCACGTTCCACAGCTACGAAGGCGCCGGTCACGGCTTCTTCTCGGCGGACCGCCCCGCCTACGACGTGGCGGCGGCCAACGACGGCTGGGAACGGATCGCCGCCTTCTACGCCGAACACCTGGGGGCCTGAGCATGTGCACCTACGCGACCGTCAAGGATTGCGTCGACGGCAGCGCCAAGGGGCCGAACGGCTCCTGGTTCCACGTCACCGACGTGACGGTGTACTTCGACCACCCGGTGCACGCCATGGCCGAGCACACCCTCAACATCGACTTCACCGACCCGTCCAAGGGACCCTCGGCGCGGGTCGCGCTGGAACTGACCGCGGAGTCCGGCCGCCGGCTGATCGCCGCGATCCAGGAGGCGCTGGCATCGGTCCCGGCCGAGCTGGCGGCCTGACGTCCTGACGGTTTGACGTGCTGGCAGTCTGACGCGCCGGCGGTCCGCCGTGCTGACGGCCCTGCGGCCGCGGGGCCGTCAGGCCAGCGGCTTGTCCAGGACCGCTTTGCTGTGGCTGAAGGTGTCGATCGAGTACTCGCCGTGGTACCGGCCCATGCCGCTCTCGCCGACGCCGCCGAAGGGCAGTTCCGGGGCGGTGAGATGGGCCACCGGGATGCCGAAGGTGAGCGCGCCGGACGAGGTCTCGGTCAGCAGCCGCTGCTTGGTGTCGTCGGACGAGGTGAACGCGTACAGCGCCAGCGGCTTGTCGCGCTCGTTGATGAACGCGATCGCGGCGTCGAGGTCCGGGACGGACACGATGGGCAGGACGGGCCCGAAGATCTCCTCCTTCATGACGGGGGAGTCGGGGGAGACGTCGGCGAGCACGGTGGGCGCCAGGTAGCGCGTCGCCCGGTCGTGGGTGCCGCCGGTCACGATGCGGCCGCTGTCGAGCAGGCCGGTCAGCCGGTCGAAGTGCCGCTCGTTGACGATGCGCCCGTACTCGCTGGAGGCGGCCGCGTCGTCACCGTACAGATCGTGCACGGCCGAGGTGAGCAGCGGCTCGATGGACCGGGCCGTGTCCCCGATGGCCAGCACGTAGTCGGGGGCGACGCAGGTCTGGCCGGCGTTGAGGAACTTGCCGAACGCGATCCGCTGCGCCGCTGCGGCCAGGTCGGTGTCCCGGTCGAGGACGGCGGGGCTCTTGCCGCCCAGCTCCAGCGTGACCGGCGTCAGGTGCTTGGCGGCGGCGGTCATGACGATCCGGCCGACGGTGCCGTTGCCGGTGTAGAAGATGCTGTCGAACCGCTGCGCCAGCAGCGCGGTGGTCTCGGGGATCGCGCCCTCGACGACCGTCACGGCCTCGGTGTCGAGGTAGCGGGGGAGGAGCTTGGCCATCGTGGCGGAGGTGGCGGGTGCCAGCTCGCTGGGCTTGACGACGGCGCAGTTGCCCGCCGCCAGGGCACCGACCAGGGGCGCCAGGGCCAGCTGCAGGGGGTAGTTCCACGGGGCGATGACCAGCACGACGCCGAGCGGCTCGCGGACGACGTACCCGTGCGCCGGCAGGAGCTTGTCGGGGAGCGCGGCGGGGCGCGGGGCCAGCCAGGTCTCGAGGTGCTCGAGGGTGTGGTCGATCTCGTTGATCGTGAAGCCCACCTCGGTCCGGTAGCCCTCCTTCACGCCCTTCCCCAGGTCCGCGCGCAGCGCGGCGGTGATCTCGTCGCTGTTGTCCGCGAGCAGCGTGCGCAGGGCTGTGAGCTGGGCACGGCGCCAGGTCGTCGCCTTGGTGCGGCCGGTGGCGAAGGTGGCGCGCAGGCGGCCGACGACGGCGGCGGCGTCCAGGTCCGGGGTTTCGTCTCGGTGTGTCATGGGATCCAACGTACACAAAACGAAAAGCTTTCGTTTCGTATAGCCTGGTGACGTGACCGAGCACACCGAGAACGATTCCCCCGTACGCGGCAGGCGCCGTGACGTCGGCCGTGACCGTGTCCTGCTCGAAGCCACGCTGGAGGTCCTGTACGAGAAGGGCTACGGCGCGCTGACGACGGCCGAGGTCGCCAAGCGGGCGGGCGTGTCGACGGCGACGCTCTACCGCCGCTGGAGTTCCAAGCAGGACCTGGTCATCGGCACCGCCACCCAGTGGGCCCGTGACCTGGGGCCGGGCGAGGACACCGGCACCCTGGACGGCGACCTGACCGCCCTGCTGCGGGACAAGGCCCGGACACTGGACGGGCCGGGGGGCCGGCTGCTGCACGTCCTGATCGGCGAGTCGGCCCACAACCCGGCGCTGGCCCGCGTCCTGGACGAAGCCGTCGTCCAGCCCGTCCGCGACCGGGCCGCCGCGCTGGTGGCCCGCGCGGTCGCGCGCGGCGACATCCCGCCGCTGGACGACCCGCACGTGCTGGCCGACCTGGTGGTGGGGGCGATGGTCAGCCGGGTCTTCCTGACACCGGGGCCGCCCGATCCGTCTGATCCGTCCGGCAGGGCCGACGGACCCGCGGGTGCGGCTCCCACAGGTGAGGCGCTGGTGCGCGAACTGCGCCCGTTCCTGCTCCGCGCCCTCGGCGCCCGCCCCGCCTGATCCGCCGGCCGGCCCGCCGCCGGACCCTCCCGTCAGACCTCGTCGAGCAGTGCGCGCACCCGCCGGAGGCAGTCGTCGTCCGCGGGCACCTGCAGCACGAGGAGCAACTCGGGGTCCTCCACCGGGCGGACCTGGAAGATCTCCAGGTCGAGCCGCCCGGCCCGGGGATGGTCGATCGCCGTGGTCGCCGGCCGGAAGTAGCGGATCGGGTACTCCGCCCACCAGGCCCGGAACTCCGGGCTGGCCCCGGTCAGCTCCGCCACCATCTCCGCGAACCGCGGATCGTCCGGCCGCTCCCCGACAGCCGCCCGGAACTGGCTCAGCACCGACCGCGCGGCCGCCTCCCAGCGCACCATCCTGGCCCGGTTCTCCGCATCGGTGAACATCATCCACAGCAGATTGCGCCGGTCGCCGGAGAACGACGCGGGGTCGTGCCGCACCCGCGCGTAGGCGGTGTTCCACACCACGTAGTCGAAGTGGACGTCGTAGAGGCACGCGATCGTCGGGGCGACCGCGTCGACCAGCCGCTGCAGGCGGGCGAGGTCGCCGTCGGCCGGTGTGCCGACCGCCGGGGCGGTCAGCCCGGCGAGGCGCCGCAGGTGGCGGTGCTGGTCGGGGTCGAGCAGCAGCGCACGCGCCAGGGCGTCGACCACCTGGGCCGACGCCGTGATCCCCCGCCCCTGCTCCAGCCAGGTGTACCAGGTGACCCCGACCCCGGACAGCTCGGCGACCTCCTCCCGCCGCAGGCCGGGAGTCCGGCGGAGCCCCGGCTCGCCGTACTCGCGCAGCCCCACGTCGGCCGGTCGCAGCCGTGCCCGCTGGGCCCGCAGGAAGGCGGCGAGTTCGGCGCGCCGGGCCGTCTGCGGATTCCCCTGACCATCCCTCATACCGACCTGGCCCCCCGACCGCCCTGGGCGGTCCGGCCGGCCACTGGGTAGCAGTATCACTACCAGGACCGGCCCCGCCGACCGCCCTATCGTAACGAGCGCAGCCCATCGATCGCCGGAGATCACCAGGAGCTTCGCCATGGCCGGTCAGCAGGGATCCGTGTTGGTCATCGGCGCCACCGGTCAGCAAGGAGGCGCCACCGCACGGGCGTTGCTGGACCGCGGCCGGCCGGTCCGCGCCCTGGTGCGCGACCCCGCCTCGCACCCCGCCCAGGCCCTGGCCGGCGCGGGAGCCGACCTCGTCGTCGGCGATCTGGACGATCCGGCGTCCTTGCGCAGCGCCCTGCGCGGAGTGCGGGGCGTGTTCCTCGTCCTGACGATGATGGCCGGTCCCCGGATCAGCCCCGAAGGCGTGCTGGCGGAGGAGCGGCGGGGCAGGGCCGTCGCGGAGCTCGCGGCGGAACTGGGCATCGAGCATCTGGTGTACACCTCGCTCAACGGCACGGACGCCGGCAGCGGCATCCCCTACTACGAGAGCAAGCGGCGGATCGAGGAGCACCTCGCCTCGCTGGCGGTGCCCGCGACGGTGCTGCGCCCGGTCTCCTTCATGGACAACTTCGCCACCTACAACCGGCCGGCCCTGCTGGACGGGGAACTGGCGGTCGGCCTCGCCGTCCGGCCCGAGGCGCCGATGTCCCTGATCGCGGTCCGCGACATCGGCACGTTCGCCGCGATCGCCTTCGACCGGCCCGACCGCTTCTTCGGCCGGACGGTCGTGATCGCCGGGGACACCCTGACCCCTGCGCAGATCGCGGAGACATTCGGCCGGCACTGCGGGCTGCCCGCGCGCTTCCGGCAGGTGCCCGTCGAGCAGATCCGCGCCTTCGACGAGCAACTCGGCCAGATGTTCGCGTTCTTCGACGAGCACCCCGCCGCTTCCCCCGATCTCGACGCGCTGCGGGCGGAGCACCCGGACCTGCTGACGCTGGAGAGCTGGCTGCGCACGACGCAATGGAAGCCCTGAGGTCCGGCTTCCCCGAACGGTTCGACCCCCAGGCCGCACCGCGGGCCCACGCCGCACCACCCCACCTGACGTGAGGAATCGAGGAGCCATGACCGATGGACTGTTGCTACCGCCCGGCGGCGGCCGGCGGATCCAGAACATGACATTGAAGGCCGGAGCGGAGCAGTCGACGGTCTGGTCGACGTTCGAGGCGGAGATCGCCCCCGGGTTCGACGTCGGAGCGCATCTGCACGACCGGGCCGAGGAGGTCTTCTACGTCCTGGAGGGCGAACTCGACCTCCTCGCCTTCCAACCGGCCACGCGGGCCGGCGGCGACTGGCGCTCCTGGGAGTCGGAGAGCGGCGCCAAGGTGATGCGGGGCGGGCCGGGGAGCTTCATGTTCGTGCCCGCCGGCTGCCCGCACGCCTTCTTCAACCCCACCTCGGAGCCGGCCCGGATGCTCTTCCTGGTCTCGCCCTCCGGCCACGAGGAGTATCTGCGGGAGATCGCCGACGTGCTCGGCGCGGGCGGGCCGCCCGACCAGGCGGCGATCGCGGCGATACGGGCCCGTCACGACATCCAGCAGCTCACCCCGCTCACCGTGGGGCCGCGCACCGGCTGAGCGGTCCGGGGCCGCCCGCGCGGTCGCCAGGCCGGCTTCCCCCCGCCCGCCGCTACCGGGTGGTGGCCGTCCGCGCCTTGCGGCGGCGCAGCAGGAGGGCCCGGACGGCGGCGCCGGCTGCGAGGACGCCGGCGGTGATGCCCAGGGGGAGAGCGGCCGAGGGACCCGAGTCGGCGAGCGTCTGCGTCGACACGCGGTCACCGCCGCCCGGCGCCGCGGGCGCCGGGGACGGTACGGGCGCGGGGGCCGAGGCCCGGGGGATGTCCCGGACCGAGCGCACCGACCCGTCCGCGGCGAGCAGGACCTGCTTGCCGTTGGGGTGCCGGAAGTCGAAGGCCCCCAGCAGCGACCCGGCCCGGGTGTCGAAGGACGCGTCGCCGATCCGGTCGGTGTGCCAGTTGTCCTCGATGAACCGGGTGATGGAGGCCTGCTCGGTGCGGGTGTGGTCGACGGAGTTGACCTTGCTGTACGGGGAGATGACCAGCAGCGGCTGGCGCGTGCCGGGGCCGCAGCGGTCGGCGTAGCCCCCGGCCGCGGGCGGCCCGGCCTGGCAGGCGGGGCTGTCGAGGGACTTGCCGTTGGAGCCGATCGTGGTGTCCTTCGAGCCGTTCGCCGGCTCGGCGTACGCGTGGTCGTACCACCCGTCGGAGTCGTCGTAGGCGACGACGACGGCCGTGTGCCTCCACTGCGGGGCCCGCTGCACCTTGTTGATCTGCTCGACGAGGAAGTGCTGTTCGTCGATCGGGTCGGAGTAGGCGGCGTGGCCGTCCTGATACTGCGGCGCCTTGAGGAAGCTGACCGCGGGCAGGCTTCCCGCCCGCAGCGCGCTGTCGAAGTCGGCGAGGTCGTAGGCGTGGTTGGCCCGCCCGTCGTGGCCGATCTCGGCGACGCTCGCGGGCGCGAGGTGGTGCGGGTTGGACGTCGACCGGTAGTACTGGAACGGCGCGTGGTGCGGGCTGTAGTCGATGACCGGGGCGCCGCCCAGGTTGGTGTGCGTGCTGCCGGCGCACTTCGCGTAGTGGCCCGGCCGGCCGTCCCAGGCGGTGCTGGGGCGGAAGCCTCCCTGGAACCAGCCCCAGCTGACCTTGCGCGCGTTGAGCAGGTCACCGATGGTGCGGCCCCGCATGACCGCGAGCGCGTTCTTGCCGCTGTGGTCCGCGTTCGAGCAGTCGTCGAAGGCCGGGTCCGGGTCGTTGATCATGGTGCCGACACCGTGGGCGTCGGGCGAGACCACGGTGTACGGGTCGGGGGTGGCGGTCTGCCGCGGGTGCTCGGTGCCGGAGGCCGGGTCGACGGAGATCACTCCGTGGGTCTGGCCGGAGACGAGGTTGATGGCGCCGGGGGTGGACGGCCCGTAGGTCGTGCCGAAGGAGTTGTCGCCGAGCGAGTAGGCTTGCGCGTAGTTCCACAGCGCGGTGACGGTGTTGCCGTCGTAGTAGTCCATGACCAGGCCGGGCTCGCCGAACAGGGTGCCGGAGCACGTGCCGGAGTCGGTGTTCTGGACGTACTGGTCGGCCCTGCCGCCGGCGGCCGCGTACTGCTCGGGGCCGTAGTTGTGGTTCTGGTCGCAGGTCATGGCCTGCTGCGGGCCGAGGCGCTTGGGCAGGTACTGGTTCGGGTTCCGCGTCAGCAGCCCGGCGGTGCGCAGGGTGTCGATGCCGCGCGGCGTGCGCCGGTCTGCCGTGAACGGCGTTCCGTCGGTGTTCGCCGCGACCGGGTAGGTCCCGAAGTAGTGGTCGAACGAGACGTTCTCCTGGAAGATCACGACCAGGTGCTCGATCGGGGTGGCGGTCGGGCCGTGGCCCCCGGGGTGCTGGTCAGGCGCGTCCGCCAGAACGGGGCCCGCGCCGCCGAGGAGCGCGAGCGCGGCGGCACCGGCGAACGCTGCCCAGCGCGCGGTCCGGCGTCCCGGCTCGGTCGTTCTTCCTGCGTTGCCCATGGTGTGGTCAGCCTCCGCTGTCGACCGGTCGACGTAGGTTACGGAACGCGACGCCGCGTGCGGCCCGCGACACCCTGACTGCCTCTCAGTCTGACTCCGGAGAACTTCCGTTCGAGGGGATACGGGCAAGGTTTGACGCGCCGTTGACCCCTAAGCGAGCAGCAGCCCCCGGCCCAGCCAGTCGGTGCGGTCCCGCACGCCGGGCAGGACGAAGAAGTAGCCGCCGCCGAACGGCGTGGTGTAGTCCGCCAGCGGCTCGCCCGCGAGGCGCCGCTGCACGGCCTCGAACTGCCGGACCGGGTCCTGCTGGTAGCAGCAGAAGATCAGCCCCATGTCCAGGTTGCCGTTGATGTCCATGCCGCGGTCGTAGTTGTAGCCGCGGCGCAGGATGCGCTGTCCCTCGGTCTGCGGACTGCGGGGGTTGGCGAGTCGGATGTGGCTGTCGAGGGGGATCACGTCGCCCTGGGGATCCCGGGCGTACCGGGGGGCGTCGAACTCGGCGGAGCCGTCCAGGGGCGCTCCGCTGTCCCGGCTACGGCCGATCATCCGCTCCTGCTCGGTGATGGAGACCCGGTCCCAGAACTCGACGAGCGTCCGGATCAGCCGCACCACCTGGTAGGTGCCGCCGGTGGCCCACACCGGCTCCGCCCCCGCGCCCACCCAGAGCAGCCGGTCCGCCTCGGCCGCCCGCGACGTGTCCGGGTTGGCCGTGCCGTCCTTGAACCCCAGGTGGTTGCGGGGGGTGCCGCTCGGGCGGGGCGGGCTGGTGAAGCCGTCGAGGCGCCAGCGCACCTGCATGCCGCCGCGGGTGTGGCGGGCGATGTCGCGCAGCGCGTGCAGCACGACGTCCGGGCTGGACGCGGAGAGCTGCAGACTCAGGTCGCCGTGGCACCAGGCCGGGTCGAGATCGTCGTCGGGGAAGGTCGGCATCGCGCCCAAGCGCAACGGCTTGAGGCTCGTCAGCCCGAAGCGGGCGTCGAACAGGGAGCTCCCCACCCCGGCCGTGACGGTCAGGTCACCGGCGGGCACCTGCGGGCCGAGCACACCGGAGTCGGACGGCGGCGCGGTGATCCCCAGCGGTGGGGGTGTGCCGCCGGTGGCCAGGAACCGGGCCCGGTCGGTGAGCGTGCGCAGGAGTTCCGTCAGCTCCCTGCGGTCCTCGGCGGTCACGTCGAACGAGACCATCGCCGTCGCGCGCCGGGGCGGCGTGAGGATGCCGCTCTGGTGCGCGCCGTGGAAACCGGCGGCGGGCGGGGGTGTGTCCGTGGAGCCGGCGTCGGACGAGGCTGCATCTCCGGCCATCGCGCCCCCGGTCAGCGTGCCCGCAGCCATCGCGGCCCCGACGCCGGCGGCCGCACCGCGCAGGAAGCCGCGTCGCCGCACCGTGCTCATGCCGTCCTCCGCACATCGTTCGTTCCGCACACCGCTCATGACGTTCTCCGCACCTCGCACAGGGTTGCCACCGGTGCCAGCCGCTCCACCAGTTCGCCCACGTCGCTGTTGATGCGCTGCCGGTCCGCACGGGTCACGGTGTTCAGTGCGGCCCAGGCCCCGTTCCGGTCGAAGGAGTCCAAAGTGTGCTGGGTGCGGTCCGACCAGGCCTCCAGGCGCGGCAGTTCCGGCATTCGGGTCACCAGCAGCGGCCGCAACCGGCTGAGCAGCTCGCGCGTGCCGTCGAGGTTGGCGCGGGCGGTGGCGAGATTGCTGCCGCTGCCGTAGTCGGTGCGCCCGGTCAGCTCCGCCTGCACGGTGTTCTCCAGGATCTCGTGCGCGCGCAGTCCCAGGTCCGCGGGGTCCATCCGCTCCTGCGGCCACCGGTCGCGCAACGCTCGTACAGCTCGGGCGAGAGCGTTCGCCGGAGGGCGCAGCGAGGTCGCGGACTCGCCGTGCCACAGCCCGTACTCGACGCGGTGGAACCCGGCGAAGCCGGGGTCGGCGAGGCCGCGGGGCAGTCCCGCGGTCGTGCCGTTGATCGCCGAGTCGGCGTCCCCGAAGGTCCCGTACGCCGCGCCCATGCGCTCGTAGACCAGGTGCGCGGGCAGCCACGCGCGCCGGGCCGCCGGGAGGTCACCGGCGTCGACGGCGTCCGACAACGCATCGGTCCGCTGCGCCAGCTCGACGGTTCTGGCCTGGATCCACCGCTGGTAGGCCAGCGTCGGCGGGATGAGGTCGTGTGCCGTCACGGGCACGGCGGCCGGCCCCCGAGGGGCCGAGCCTCCGGTCACCCGAACCGTGGGACCGGTGACGGCGTCCGCGTCGTCGGGCAGGCACCGGAACGCGTACACCCCGCTGCCCAGCGCCACGCGCAGCGGCCGCGTCGTGCCGGGTGCCAGTCCCTCCACCTCGCCGTGGATCGCGCCGGTGGCCGGATCGAGGAGCTCGACCTCGGTCGCACCGCTGGAGGTGTTGTGCAGATCGAAGACCTGCGGCCCCGGCCGCGGGCGTTCCCATCCCTGACCGCAGCTGCTCCGGGACACCTCCACGGAGATGTGCGGCAGGCCGTCGGCGTCGGCCGGGCGTCGCGGGGCCGGATCGTCCGGTGGCCGCGGGCCGTCGGGGGATCCCGCCCAGAGGGCGACCCCCGCGATCAGAGCACCGGCGGCGGCGACGACGGCTGCCCGCCTCAGCCGGTGGCGCTGTGAGGACGCGGCCTGCGCCGAAGTGCTGGCCGAGGGGCCGGCGGTCGGCGGGCCGGGATCGGAGACGGAGCCGGACACAGCGGCCTCCCGGAATGTCGGCGACGGTACATGCTAGGCACCCCCCGTTCCGGCCGGGCCGCCGACACGGGGCGCGGGCTCCGCAGGACGGGTTTACGCTGGTGGGAAGCCCAGCTCCGGAGGTGCGCCGTGGTCCGACGTCATCACTTTCACCTGGACCACCTGGGTCACTCGATCACCGTGAACATCCGGGCCGGCGTGCACCGTGACATCGAGGTGCTGGTCGACGGTCACGAGGTCGACCACGAGCGGGTGCGTGGGAACGGGCTGAGCGTGCTGACCGCCGAACTGCCCGACGACCCTGCCCAGCCGTTCCAGATCCGCGTCCACCAGCCGCGCTTCGGCTCCAGCGTGCCGCAGTGCGTCCTGAGTCTGGGCGACGTCGACCGGACGATGCCGGCCCGCCTCGTGGTGTGAACCGACGCGGTCGTCGGCCCGCTGTCGGTGGGGTTTTGCGTCGTGATCTTTGAGTGGGAGAGGTCACCAAAATCCCCGTACGACAGGAAAATTCGCTGTACGTAAAGCGATTAACAGTAAGAACTCCCGCTGTAAGGGCCAGGGGGCGGGATATTCGACAAGATCCATCTCGTTCAATTTTTGACGTCTTGCGCGGGAATGTCCGGTAAGGAGCCAACCTTGCCGACACTCCTTTCCGCCCGCGCTCACCCCTGCGAACATCCCCGTCGGGAGGTCACGAAAGGTGACCACCCATGGGGATCTTGCCTTCTGGGCCGCTGTGCCCGAGGGCGACACGATGGGGGTCGTACATGTCCGAACTCAACCGCCGCAGCGTGCTGCGCGGCGCCGTCACCGGTGCCGCCGCCGTCACGTTCACCGGCCTCGCGCTGGGCCTGCCGGTGGCGCTGGCCGCCCGGCGCCCCGCGACTGACGCCAACGCTGCCGCCGGGACCGTCGCGCACTCCGGAGCAGAGGCGTTCGACGAGACCTACCGGGGGCGGCGCATACAGGGGGCGCCGCGGACCGTCGGCGGACACCACCGCGGAGGCCCTGGCTACGCCGTGTTCGTCGACGGCAGGGAACTGCATGTGATGCAGAACGCCGATTCCTCCTGGATCAGCGTCGTGAACCACTACGAGACGTTCGCCACGCCGCGTGCGGCGGCACGGGCCGCGGTGCTGGAGCTGCAGGGCGCCGCACTCGAACCGGTTCTCTGACCGGGGCACCGCCCGCGCCACCCGCATCATCCGAGCCACCCGAAGAGGACGAAGACGTCTCATGGCAGTCCGTCAGAACCAGGCGAACCTCAGCACCGCGCAGAAGCGCGCTTTCGTCGACGCCGTACTGGAACTCAAGCGCACCGGCCGGTACGACCGGTTCGTCGTCACGCACAACGCGTTCATCATGTCCGACATCGACAACGGGGAGCGCGTCGGGCACCGCTCGCCGTCCTTCCTGCCGTGGCACCGCCGCTTCCTGCTCGAGTTCGAGCAGGCGCTGCAGTCGGTCGACCCGCAGGTCATGCTGCCGTACTGGGACTGGACCCAGGACCGTACGGCCACCGCCTCCCTGTGGAGCGCGGACTTCCTCGGCGGCGACGGCCGCGCCGGTGACGCCCAGGTCACCACCGGTCCGTTCGCCCACAGCGCCGGGCGGTGGACCGTGAACGTCCGCCTCGACTCCCGCGCGTTCCTGCGCCGCAGCCTCGGCGGCGGTAACCGCCCCCTGCCGACCAGGGCCGAGGCCGACTCCGTGCTCGCCATGCCCGTCTACGACACGGCCCCGTGGAACAGCCGCTCCGAGGGCTTCCGCAACCACCTGGAGGGCTGGCGCGGGGTGAACCTGCACAACCGGGTCCACGTCTGGGTGGGCGGCCAGATGGGCACGGGCGTGTCGCCCAACGACCCGGTGTTCTGGCTGCACCACTGCTTCATAGACAAGCTGTGGGCGGACTGGCAGCGCCTGCACCCGACCTCGCCGTACCTGCCGGCGGCGGGAACCCCGGACGTCGTCGACCTGCGCGAGCCGATGAAACCCTGGAACGACACCACCCCGGCCGACCTCCTCGACCACACCTCCCGCTACACCTACGCCTGATCCGATCCGATCCGGTTCGTGCGGGTCCGCGCCGGAAGCGGAACCGGTGATCCCCCGGTTGCCCGGGGGATCACCGCTCGGTCAGCTGGGGAGGTGCCACTGCTGGTTGGCGGCGGCGCTGTTGCAGGTCCAGATCTGGAGGCGGGTGCCGTTGGCGGAGCTGGGGCCCGTCGCGTCCAGGCAACGACCGGAACCGGTGTTGACCAGAGTGCTGCCGGCGCCCACGGTCCACTTCTGCGCGGCGCTGCCGTTGCAGTCGTAGAGCTGGACCTTGGTGCCGTTCGCCGTGCCGGCGCCCGTGACGTCCATGCACTTGGCCAGGGCCTTCACGCTGCCGTCCGCGCCCACTGCCCAGCTCTGCGCGGCGGTGCCGTTGCAGTCGTACAACTGCACCGCGGCGCCGTTCGTCGAACTGGCGCCCGCCACGTCCACGCACTTGCCGCCGTAGCCCGTGATCGCGCCCGAGCCGCCGCCGGTGCCCGACACCGTCAGGCTGTACGTGGTGGTCTGGGCGCCGGACGTGCCGGTGCCCTTGACGGTGATGGGGTAGGTGCCGGGCGCGACCGCCGTGGTCGTGGTCACCTTGAGCGTCGAGCTGCTCCCCGACGTCACGGACGCCGGGCTGAACGACACCGTCGCCCCCGACGGCGCGCCGCTCGCGGTCAGCGCCACGCTCTGCGCCGTGCCACCGGACGTGACCGCCGTGTTGACCGTGGCGGTGACCGAGGCGCCGGGCGCCACCGTGCCCGCGGCCGGCGTCACGCCGAGCGTGAAGCCGGTGCCCGGGTTGGCCGCGCCGCCGCCGAGCCACTTGAGGCCGTTGAGCAGGAACTGGTTCTGCTGGGCGCTTGCGAAAGTCGAGGACAGCGCGGTGTTGGTGTCGTAGTTCATCGCGTTGTGACCGAAGTTCGCGTAGAGCATCTTGTACTGGCGGTTGGTCCAGATGATCGGGTAGTAGCCGCTGTTCCACGTCTGGGCCGGGTCGGTGCCGACCGGGAAGGTGGACGGGTCGAGGGAGGCCAGGATGTCGATGTCGGGGTTCTGGCGCAGGTCGTTGTTCCAGCTGTACCACTCGCTGACCGAGGACGCGATGGTGCCCGGCAGTCCCGCCATCGACGGGTGCGCGCGGTCCTCGACCTTCAGCGTCTCGGCGGTGGGACCCCAGGTGTTGCTCTTGAAGGTGCCGGTGCCCAGGAAGGTGTTGTGGTACCAGGACCAGCTGTTGGAACCGGCGTCGTTGTAGGCCGAGACGTGGAATCCCATCCAGCCGCCGCCGTTGTCCATGTACGTCTTGAACGCGCTCTGCTGGGCGGCGCTCTGCGGGTGGTTGTCCAGGAACAGGACGACTTGGTAGTTGGCCAGGTTCGCGGTGTTGAGCTGGTTCCAGTCGCTGGTCGCGGTGTACGAGAAGCCGTTCTCCGCCGCGTGCTGCGGGAACCACTGGTTGGCCTCGCGGACGAAGCTGATGTGCGCCGCGTCGTACGTGCCGTCGTAGAACGCCAGCACTTTGAAGGTGGGCGCCGCGTGCGCGGTGCCGGTGTCGGGGACGGCGGCGAGTCCGAGCAGGAGCGTGCAGAGGGCGAGCAGCCGTATCAGTACGCGGTGCACGGGGCGTGCCGTGCGGGTTTGCAGCATGGGACGGGGTTCCTCCTGGGCACGGCGGAAGGGCAGTGGGGGGATCGTGCGGAGAGAACGGAGCGCGGGCGCGCCGATGGAGGGCACACCGGACGGAAAGGAGGGTGGCCGGGGCCGATGCGGGTCGGTCGCGGCCTGCGAGTCGTACGGGTTCCACTTACTTCACGACTTAATCCAGACGGTGATTTAACCGACGTGCCAGGACCCCGTCAAGGCTTCGCGCACAGAGGGCAGTTGCCCCTCGCCGGTGGTTCCCGGCGGCCCGCGCCCTTCGAAGGGCCGTTGTCCTGCACCGATGCGCACCCGAACCTCGGAAGGGTCCGCCATTGGTCTTGACAGCGCCATGGTCTAGTCCAAGCATGGTCGTGGCCGTGCGGCGTTTCAGGACGCTGCTTTGTCGTGTACCGATGGATCCGGCGCTGCGGGGCGCCGGAAGTGGTACGACAGTCGTCCCGGCCGATCCTTCGCGTACGCGTGTCCGCGCGTCCGACCATTCTGAGAGCGCTCTCGCTCCCAGCCCGCACCTCCGTCCGGAAGGAGCCGGACGGTCCTTCGGCCATCCCCAACCCCCACTGAGGAGCCCGTCATGTCGGCGTCACCCCCCACCCGACGCATAAGCCCCCGCCCTCTCGCCCTGTTCGCCGCCGCCGTGCTCCTGCTCTGCGGCTGGCTCCAGCAGGCGCTCGCCCCCCAGGCCGCCGGCGCCGAGAACGCCGCTCCCGCGGCGGCCGCCGCCACGTTCACCGACGACTTCAACGGTGCCGCGGGAAGCGCGGTCGACAGCTCCAAATGGGGCTACGAGACCGGCGACAACGTGAACAACCACGAGCGGCAGTACTACACGAGCGGCAACCACAACGCGGCCCTCGACGGACAGGGCAATCTCGTCATCACCGCCCGCAAGGAGAACCCGGCCAACTACCAGTGCTGGTACGGCACCTGTCAGTACACCTCCGCACGGCTCTCCACGCCGACCAAGTTCACCCAGGCGTACGGTCACTTCGAGACCCGCATGAAGCTCCCGCGCGGCCAGGGCATGTGGCCGGCCTTCTGGATGCTCGGCAACGACATCGGCACGGCGGGCTGGCCCAACAGCGGTGAGATCGACATCATGGAGAACGTCGGCTTCGAACCCGGCACCGTGCACGGCACCATCCACGGCCCCGGCTACTCCGGTGCCGCGGGCATCGGCGCCGGCTACACGCTCCCCGGCGGCCAGAGCTTCTCCGACGCCTTCCACACCTTCGCCGTGGACTGGGCCCCGAACTCCATCAAGTGGTACGTCGACGGCAACCTCTACCAGACACGCACCCCCGCCGACCTGGGCGGCAACCGCTGGGTCTTCGACCACCCCTTCTACCTGCTGCTCAACCTCGCGGTGGGCGGCTACTGGCCGGGCGACCCCAACTCCAGCACCACCTTCCCGCAGCAGCTCGTCGTGGACTACGTGCACGTGACGACCAGCGACTCGGGCGGCGGCACGGGCCACCCGATCACCGGCTACGGCAACAAGTGCGTCGACGTGGCCTCGTCGAACACCGCGAACGGCACGCCCGTCCAGCTCTGGGACTGCAACGGAACAGGTGCGCAGTCCTGGACGTCCGCGTCCGACGGCTCCTTGCGGGCGCTCGGCAAGTGCATGGACGTCACCGCCGCGGGCACGGCCGACGGCACCAAGATCCAGCTCTACGACTGCAACGGCACCGCCGCGCAGAAGTGGACCGTGGGCGCCGGCAGCACTCTGGTCAACACCGGTTCCGGTCGTTGCCTGGACGCGACGGGCCCCAGCTCCGCCAACGGCACCCGCCTCCAGATCTGGACCTGCAACAGCGCCGCCGCCAACCAGCAGTGGCACCTGACCACGTGACCGCCTGATCACCCGACAGCCACACCACAGCACCGCGTGCCCGGCCGGTCAGCACAACACCGGCCGGGCACGGCAGGAACCAGGACTTGGCGAGCGGGTCAGTCGTCCTGCAGGGGCGGTTGGAACTTTCTGTCGTGCGGCGGAGGTGCGGTGGCGGTCTGGCGCAGCCAGGTGTCGAGGGCGGTGAAGTCGGGGTCGGTCAGGCCGTGGCCGGGGTCCACCCGGTGGAGGAGGGCCTGTCCGGGGTGCCGCGCCGCCACCCAGGAGCGGTCGGCGTCGGTGATCTCGTCGTCGACCCAGACGAACGCGCGGCCCGCGGCCCGGGCGACGAGGGCGCGGGTCTTCCAGTGCAGGCCGTGGCGGTCGTCCTCCTCGGAGGGTTCGGGCCAGTCGACGACCGGAAGCTCCGGCAGGCCCAGCCGGGGTGCGACGCACTCGTTCGCTTCCGCCATCCACGTCGTGGCCCAGACCAGGTCGCACGGGAGGGCGGCCAGCCGGGGGCCGTGGGCGGGATTGATCCTGGCCAGCAGCGGATTCGCGTCGGGTACCCGCGACGCGGTCGGCGCGCGGTAGGTCGGATAGCCGATCGGGCGCTGCTGCGGGGTCGCGCCGAAGGGGATGAGGGGGCCGTCGACATCGAGAAAGAGGAGGGGGCGCTGGTCAGGACCGGTCATCACGGCACGATAGCCGTTCGCCGAGGGGTCGGACCGTTGTGCGGTGTGTCGGTGGCGGCTACTACGGTGAGGGGCGAACGGTGGGGACGAGCAGCGGAGGCGCACATGGCGGATCGGCCCGGACGTCCGGAGGATCTGGATCGGCCCGAGCGGATGTGGGAGCGGGCGGCGGTGCTGGCGCTGGTCGACCGCGTGGGCGCGCTGGGCCCCGAGTACACGGTGAGCGACGGCAGGTTGACGTGCTGGCACTCCAACGGGAGTTGGCGGCTGAACCTGCTGCCGGACGGGAGAGCCTTCTTCTACGGGCAGGACGTCGACTGCAGCGACACCACGTACAAGGGCGGCCAGCCCGTGGATGTGGTGGCCGGCGCCCCGGAGTGGCTGCCGAAGGACATGCTGCGCGGGCTCGTCGACGGCTATGAGCTGGGGTACCTGTACTGGTGGGAGGACGGGAAGTGGGATCGGGCGCCGTATCCGGACTTCGTCCGGGACGACGGGCTGATCGCCTCGTGCGACCCCGGGCTCTTCAGCGACTCCGCGCTGCGCGAGAGCCTCGACGAACGCGGTGTCGAGCGGACGGAGTTCGCCGAACCGTTCATCGCCCGGGTCGCGGCGAGATCCGTCGACACCGCGCTGCTGAGTGAGCTGCTGGCTTCGCACGAGGACCTGTCCGACGACGAGCCCGCAACCATGCTGGCGGCCGCCGAGGAACTGGCGGTGCGGTTGGGGGTGACTGCCGCCGACGGCGTGCGTGCCGGGATAATCAGTTGACCGGTTGTCCTAGGGTTCCGGCATGACGACTGCGCCCCACCTGGTGGAGATCACCCCCGACAACTTCGACGCGGCCATCGGCCTGAGAGTCCGGCCCGACCAGGAGCACTTGGTGGCCCCGGTCGTGAAGTCGCTCGCCGAGGCATACCTCCACCCCGGCGTCGCCTGGCCCCGCCTCATCGTGGACGGCGACCGGGTCGTCGGCTTCCTCATGGCGTTCCTGGACATCGACTTCGCCGGTGACGGCACAGGCGCCGACATCCGGTCGGGCCTGTGGCGGCTGAACATCGCGGCCGGTGAGCAGGGGCGCGGCTACGGGCGCTTCGCGGTGGAGGCCGTGGCCGCCGAGATCCGCCGCCGCGGCGGCAACCGCCTCACCGCGAGCTGGCACCCGGGGGAGGACGGACCGGAGCGCTTCTACCTGGGACTCGGCTTCCGGCCGACGGGGGAGACGAGCGGGGACCAGACGGTCGGGGAACTGGACCTGGAGCGGGACCTGGAGCAGGGGTCGCACTGACCCGGTGACGCGCTGCCGCGACGGCGCCCTCAGGTCGCCAGCACGCCGGCGAGGATCGACGCCGCGTTCGCCGTCACGGATGCCGCGTACGGGACCGGACCCCGCAGCCGGAGCATGCGGCCCAGGAGCAGTGCCTCCACCCCGCACACGAGCGCCTCGGCCGCGGCGAAGTACCCCCAGTACTCCGCGGCCGGTATCCGGAGGAGGAACCACCAGAGCGGTGGGTGCGTCACACCGTTGACGATCACCGCGGCGGCACCGGCGCGCGCCGGCCGGACACGGCCCGCTACGGTGAGCGCCGCGACGTAGACGGGAACCTCGACGAGCAGCGTCAGGGCGAGGGCGGACAGGTACGGCACGGCGGGATCGTGTCACGGGGAGGGGACGGATGGCGAGCGTGCACGCGGCGGGCCTGCCCGCCGTGCGGGGGCTGGGTACCGCGCCGGTGGCCGGGTTCGTGTGCGCGGCGGCCGTCGCGCTGGTGGCGGCGCTGCGGCTGCCCGCCGGCACCGCTGTTGTCGGGCTGGCCACCTTCGGGATCCTGCACAACGTGCTGGAACTGCGGTACGTGACCGGCCGCTTCGAAGGGGTGCTGCGCGGGCCGTTCCTGCGCCTGTTGGGTCTGTTGATCACGGGAATCGTGGTGTGCCGGCTGCTGCCGCCGTCGACGGCGACGCACACCGGCGAGATCCTGCTGGCGTACGGGCTGCTGGGCACCGCGTGCGTGCACGCGCTGCGCTCCCGGCCGCCGCTGCTGGCGGCCGCGGTCGCCGTGCTCGCGGTGGCGGCCGGCACCTCACTGGCCTTCCCCGCCTACCACTTCGTGGTGCTGACCCATCTGCACAACGTCGTGCCCCTGCTCTTCCTGTGGGAGTGGTCGCGCCGGCTGCCCCACGGGCGGGCCACCTTCCGCGCGGTGCAGTGCGGGTGGGTCCTGGTGGTGCCCGCCCTGCTGATGGCCGGGGCGTTCGACCACTGGCTGGCCGACGGCACGGCCTGGACGGACCGGTTGTCGGCCGCGTACACCCCGCCGGCCTGGCTGGACTCGGCGGTGAGCCTGCGCTTCCTCGCGGTCTTCGCGTTCCTGCAGACCATGCACTACGTGGTCTGGGTCTGGTTCCTGCCGCGGTACGCACCCGACGCGTCCCGCTCGTTCGAACGCCGGGTGCCCGCGCTGCGCGGCTGGCGCGCCTGGGCGCTGGGCCTGGGCGTCGCCGCCGCGCTCGCGTCGCTGTTCGCCACGGACTACGCGCAGGGCAAGGCGCTGTACGCGGCCGTCGCGAGCTACCACGCCTACCTGGAGTTCCCCGTCCTGCTGATACTCGTCCTGGGACTGGGGCCGGCCGCGGCCGTGAACCCCGGCTCCGTCGAAGGGAAGACCGCCCGTGTCTCTACTGGCTGACATCGCTCCCGATCCGCCCGCCTCGTCGTCGGGCGGTCATGTCGTCCTCACCGTGGTCGGGATCCTGCTGCTGGTCGGGGTGCTCACCCTGGTCATGGTCGCGCTCTTCCGCCGCAGGTGAGCGGATCGGATCGCGGAACCGGCTCCCCGGCCGCCGTCAGCGACGGACCAAGCGGACGTGGGTGGCCGTCCCGGAGCTGATCTGTTCGGCCACCCGGTAGCCGTCGGCCGCGTCCTGCCAGTTGTCGAGCAGGCGGACGCCCCTGCCCGCGACGATGGGGGCGATGACCAGGTGGAGTTCGTCGAGCAGCCCGGCACGCAGGTACGTCTGGACGGTGGAGGGGCCGCCGCCGAGGCGCACGTCCTTGCCTCCCGCGGCTTCGAAGGCACGCCGCAGCACCGTTTCGACGGGCTCGTCGGTGAAGTGGAAGGTGGTTCCGCCCTTCATCGGCACCGACGGCCGCGGGTAGTGCGTGTGGACGAACACGTCGGTGTGGTAGGGCGGGTTCTCGCCCCACCAGCCGGTCCACGACTCGTCCTGCCACGGTCCCCGTACGGGCCCGAACATGTTGCGGCCCATGATGGTGGCGCCGACGTTCTCGTCGCCGCGCTCGATGTAGTCGGCGCCGACCCCCGCCCTGCCCTCGTCGAGGTCGCGCATCGCGGCGTTCATCCAGTCGTGCAGACCGTCGACGCCGTCACCGAAAGGCGCCTCCAGGCGCTGGTCGGTGCCGGTGGCGTAGCCGTCCAGGGTGATCGTGATGTTGTGTGCGCGCAGCTTCGGCATGGCGTTCTCCTCGGTCCGTTGCGAGGGCGGGCTTCTCCGCTCTCACTGACGCGTCGAACGAGGAGGGGCTGGATCGACACGCGTCCGGGGATCTCTGCCGGGAATCTCGTGCGGAATCCCTTCCGGGAGTTCCTCGGCACGCCTCAGGTGAGGTCGACGTGCACGCTGGTGGACTTCACCCGGGCCGTGGCCCGCATGCCGACCTCCAGGCGCAGTTCCTCGACGGCCTCGCGGGTGAGCAGGGAGACCAGCCGGTGCGGACCGGCCTGGATCTCGACCTGCGCGGCGACGTCGCCCAGCTTGACGGCGGTGACGATCCCGGAGAACGCGTTGCGCACGGACGTGTACGCCTCGCCGTTCTCCGCGGCGGTCTCCTGGGCGACCTCGACGCAGAAGGCGGCCAGATCCGGGCCTTCGACGAAGCGGCGGGTGTTCTCGCGGTGCGTGGGGAAACGGCCCGCGTCCGCCCAGCGGCGCGCCGTGTCGACGCTCACGCCGAGCAGGTTCGCCGCCTGACCAATGGTGTAGGACTCCATGAGGCGAACACTAGTCGGCGACCCCGCCCAGAGCGCTGCGCACCTGCTGGCGGAACCATCGGTGGGCCGGGTCGTTGTCGTGCCGGGGATGCCAGCCCATGGAGATCTCGATCGGCGGCAGGCGCAGCGGGATGCGCAGTATCTCCAGGTCGAGCGCGGCGACCAGGGGCGCGCCGGTTCTGGCCAGGGTCTGGCCCACCAGGTCGGACGCGGCGACGAGTTGCAGGACCGCGGCGGAGGTCGGCATCGACGCGACCACCCGCCGGCGCAGGCCCCGCGCCTCGAGCGCCTCGTCGAGCGGGCCGCGCAGCCGTCCGCGCCGGGAGGTGAGGACGTGCAGCGCGCCGGCGAAGCCCGCCGGGGTGAGCGGCTTTCCCGCGAGCGGGTGACCGCGCCGCACGACGGCGACCATCTCGTCGGTGAACAGGCTCTCGACGCGGGTTTCGGGTGGCGGGGCGGTGATGATGCGGATCTCGAGGTCCGCGGTTCCCTCGCGCAGCACGAAGTCGTCGGGCTGGGGGCTCTCGGGGAGCAGCACCACGGTGACCCCGGGGGCGGTGTGCTGGAGGGCGGGCAGGAGCCGGGTGGCCAGGGCGGTCGACGGCAGGTCGTTGGCGACGATCGTGAACGTCTGCTCCAGTCGCCCGGCGTCCACCGGGCGGCCCTCGGCGAACAGCGCCCGTGAGCGGTCCAGGAGGGCTTTGACCTCCTGGTGCACGGCCTCCGCCCGGGGGGTCGGCACCATCGACCGCCCGGACCTGACCAGGATCGGGTCCGAGAACGCGGCGCGGATCCGGGCCAGCGTTCGGCTCATCGCGGGGGCGGACAGGCCGAGGCGGTCGGCGGCGGCTGTGACCGAGCCTTCGTCGAGCAGGGCGTCGAGCGCGATCAGGAGATTCAGATCCATGTTCCGGGTCATGCGACCGCCCTCACCTCAATGATTGTGTTCCACACAATATATCTGTGAGATCAGTGCATTTGCCGTTATGTGAAGCCGCTCCTACCGTTTCCCGGGTCATGGAAAGTGCACCTGGGGGAGACGTTGTGACCACGCGACAGACCGAGCACCACCTGGCGGACGCCGCACCGCCGCCGGCCTTCGAGGAGCACCCGCGCAGCCGCGAGATGCTCGTCCTGATGTCCCTGTGCGTGGGGACCCTGCAGGCGATGGCGGCCGCGATGAACCTCGCGATCCCCTCCCTCGCCCACAGCTCGCTGCACCCGGGCCCGACGGCTCTGGTGTGGATCGTGGACGCTTATCTCATCGCCTTCGCCTGCCTGCTGATCCCGGGCGGCGCGCTGGCGGACCGGCTCGGCCGCAAGGGCGTGCTGGTCGCCGGCCTCGGCCTGTTCACCGGCGGCAGTGCCCTGGCGGCCGCGGCCGGGAGCGTGCCGCTGCTGATCTCCGGGCGCCTGGTGGCGGGCGCCGGGGCCGCACTCGCGCTGCCGGTCACCCTGGGGCTGCTGATGCTGCTCTCCCCGCCTGCCCGCCGCCCGCACGCGGTGGCCACCTGGACGGCGTCCCTGGCCGCCGGAGGCATCCTCGGCAACGTGGTCGGCGGCGTGGTGCTGCAGTACCTCCCCTGGCAGGGGCTGTTCGTCGTCTTCGGAGCGGCCGGCGCACTGCTCGCGGCGGTCACGGCGCTGCGGGCCCCGCGCACACCGACCCGCCCGGCACCCCTCGACGCACCCGGGTCCGTGCTGCTGGCGGCGGCCATCGTCGCGCTGCTCCACGGGCTGATCGAGGGACGCGAACGCGGCTGGACCTCCGGCTGGGTCCTGGGGTCGTTCGCCGCGGCAGCCGTGATCACGCTGCTGGCCGTCCTGCTCGGGCTGCGCAGGCGCCATCCCCTGCTGGACTTCCGGGTGTTCGCGCTGCGGCCGCTGCGGGCGGGGACCCTGGGGGTCACCGTGGCCTTCGCGGGCGCGTTCGCCATGTTCTACGTCAACGCCCAGTACCTGACCGTCGCCCACGGTTACTCGCTCGCGATGTCCGGCATCGCGCTGGCGCCGATCGCGGTCGCGATGGGGCTGGCTTCCCGCGCCTCCACGAAGCTGGTGCGCCGCTGGGGCGCCAGGCCGGTGGTGGCCGCCGGGTTCGGGGCCCTGGCGGCGGGACTGGCGGCGTTCTCGCTGGTGGGTGCCGATACGCCGTACGCGCTGTACATCCTGTGCCCGGCCCTGGCCCTGGCCGGTATCGGCATCGCCCTGCCCCCGCTGTCCGGCGGGATCATGTCGGCGCTGCCGGCCGAGCGGGCGGGCATGGGCTCCGGGGTCAACGGTGCCGCACGTGAGGTCGGCAGCGCCGTCGGCGTCGCCGCCATGGGTACCGCGCTCGGCGCCGACACGGCGGGCAGCGGGGTCTCGGCGGCCGCCCTGAGCGGGGCCATGGACGACGGCTTCCGCGTCATCGCGCTCGCGGTGGCCCTGGCCGCGGTGCTCGTCGTGCGCTGGATGGACTGAGGTGTCGCGGGGGCGGCCTGCTCCACCCCCGGCGGCCCCCTTCACCCGCGGCGCAAGGGCTCCTATCATCCGGGCGGGGGGAGTTTCCATGGCCGCGAACCGAGGAACACACGTCACACTTGCCGTAGTGGCGGCCCTGCTGCTGCTCGCCGGTGTCTACGGCATCGCCAAGGTCGCCTCCGGCGACCCGTCCCCGGGAACCCAGGGGGCGTCGAGCGGGGGCGGTTCCTCGGGATCCGGCGGCTCCTCGGGATCCGGCGGCTCCTCGGGCGGGAGTACGAGCGGCGGGTCGGGACAGAACGGCTTCGCCCGGATCTCCGGCCCGACCGTGGACAACGTCTATCCGCTGGGCCAGACCGTCGACAACCACCACTACGTGTCCGACGCCTGCTTCGTCCTGGTGAACAATGACGCCGACGTCCCCGTGCGGTTCGAGTCGGCCAGGATCCAGGGAGCCCGCGCCCGGATATCCGACCGGCCGTGCGGGGTGCGGGCGATCGAGGAGAACGGCGAGCCCGCGTCGTGGAACATCCGCGCCGACGAGCAGCCCGACGTGACGGACCCGGTGAACACCTGCTCGTCCGGCACCCGGCTGGAACCCGCGTCGCGGTCGCCCCGGCACGGATGCAGCATCCGGTTCACCAGGCCCGACGGGCTCGGCGTCGCGGACGCGACCCTCGACATCGAGGTCACGGTGGAGTGCGCGTCGCGCTCGCCCCGCCCGTGCTCCCGGCTCGGAAGCCGGTACACGCCGTCCGCCGCCCACCCCGTCACCGCCCTCGTCACCACCACGCAGACGTTCACCTTCGCGGCGTCCTCCTCCGGTGGCAGCACCGACGGGCCCGAGCCGTCGGAGTCGTCCTCGGACGACACGCAGGGCCCGACGGGCGACCCCTCCGACGTGACGCCCTCGGACTCCGGGACCCCGTCCGAGGGCGGGACGTGACAGCGGACCCCGAACCGGCCCCGGCGCCCGCACCGCCTCCCGACCCCGATCCCGATCCCGAGCCCGATGCTCCTCTGGTGGACCGTCAGCTCTGGGCGCGCCTGTGGACGGTGGCCAACGTCATCGCACCGACCACCGCGCTGACGACCCTGCTGTTCTACTTCGGCTATGTCGCGACGACGGCGCGCTTCCGCTACTTCGGGGTCTACCTCGACATGGTGGACCTGTCGTTGCAGGAGATGCTGCTCTACGGCGTGGAGGTCGTCAATCCGCCTCTCGTTGTCGTCGCGGCCGTCAGCCTGCTGGTCATCGCCGCCCACACCGCCGTCCGCTGGATGGTGTCGTCGCCCGATCGTGACGCCGCCACCGGATGGGTGGGGCTGTTCACCGTGCTCCTCGGCCTGCTGACGTTCACCAGGGGCGTGGTCGGCCTGCTGGTACCGCATGTGGCGCGCACCGAGGCGATCGCGACCACCCCGGTCTGCCTGGGCGCCGGTGCCCTCGCGATCGCCTACGGCCTCGGGCTGCTGCGCATCTTCGCCATCCGCTGGGACCGGCGCCGCGCGGCCACCGGGGGCCCGACGCCGCCCGACCCTCCACCCGTTCCGCCCGTTCCACCGCCTCCACCGCCTCCACCGCACAGTGGTGAACTCGCCGACTGGCTGCAGTCGCCCGCCGTGCGGCGCATCAGTCGCTACGCCCTGGCCTGGGTGGCCGTCATCGTCGTCGCCGGGTCGTTCTGGACGGCCAACAGCTTCGCCGCCGCCTACGGCCGGGGCAGGGCGCTGGACGACGCGGCGTCACTCGAGCACCGTCCGGAGGTGGTGCTGTACACCAAGGAGCCCCTGCGGGACCTCCCCGCCGGGGTCGAGCAGACAAAGATCCCCGCCGCGGAGAAGGACTCCTACCGCTTCCGCTACCGGGGACTGCGCCTGCTGGTCGAGTCGAACGGCCGGCTGTTCCTCGTCCCCGCGCGCTGGACCGCCGGCAGCAGCGAGACCCTCGTCGTCCCCTACGACGACTCCGTCCGCATCGGCCTCGTCGCGCGGTGACGGCAGCCCGCCGGGAGGGGGCAGCCGGCTCCGGCGCGCTGTCAGTGGTGGCTGGCATGCTGACGGGCATGGGTGAACTGATCTGGCGCCGGGTCTACGGCGCCGACCACGAAGATCCGGATCCGGGTCCACGGACCGGCCACGAGTACCGGGAACTGGTCGGCGGCCCCCTGGACGGGCTGCTCCTCGACGTCACCGGCTGGACGGACCGGCAGCTGCGGGAAACGGCCGCGCTGGTCACCGAGATCGGGAGGTTCGGCCCCGGCGGGCGCGCCCTCTACGGCCCCCGTGCGGGCGATCCGCTGCACTGGGACTGGGAGGGCGACACCCGCTAGACCCGACCGCCGGCCCACCGGACCCACAGCTCTACGGGGCCGGGGTTTCGTCGTCCCACAGGGCGGTGCGGTGCGCGCCGACGAGCGCGGCGATGCGGGTCAGCGCTTCGGCGGCGGGCAGGGCGGGCAGCCGGCGACCGTCCCGCAGGCGCAGCGCCACGTGGTCGTCGACGGCCTCCTTCGCGCCGACCACCGCCTGGTAGGGCACGAGCCGCGCGAGCCGGATGCGCGCACCCAGCGAGCCGCGTTCCGGCCCCGCCAGCTCCGCGCGCAGTCCCTGGTCGAGGCAGCGCTGCACGAGTGCGGCGGCCTGCGGCAGCTCGTCGTCCGAAACGGGGAGGACGATGAGCTGAGTGGGTGCGAGCCAGGCCGGGAACGCACCGCCATGCTGCTCGATGAGGTGCGCGACGGCCCGCTCCACGCTGCCGATGATGCTGCGGTGGACCATGACCGGCCGGTGCTTGGCGCCGTCCGCGCCGACGTAGCGCAGATCGAACTGCTCCGGCTGGTGGAAGTCGATCTGGATGGTGGACAGGGTGGACTCGCGCCCGGCGGCGTCGGTGACCTGGACGTCGATCTTGGGGCCGTAGAACGCGGCCTCGCCCTCGACGGCCTCGTAGGCCAGGCCGGAGTCGTCCAGGACGTGGGTCAGCAGCGCGGTGGACCGCTGCCACATCTCCGGGGCGGCCACGTACTTGCCGCCGGGGCCGGGCAGGGAGAGACGGTAGCGGCTGGGTTCGATGCCGAGCGCCGCGTACGCCGAGCGGATCATCGCCAGCGCCGACCGTGCCTCATCGGCGACCTGTTCCAGGGTGCAGAAGATGTGCGCGTCGTTGAGCTGGATGGCGCGTACGCGGGTCAGGCCGCCCAGCACACCCGAGTGCTCGGAGCGGTACATGCCGCCCAGCTCCGCCATGCGCAGCGGCAGCTCGCGGTAACTGCGGGAGCGGGAGCGGTAGATGACCGCGTGGTGCGGACACAGGCTCGGCCGCAGCACCACTTGTTCGCCGCCGAGGTCCATCGGGGGAAACATGTCGTCGCTGTAGTGCGACCAGTGCCCCGAGATCTCGTAGAGCTCGCGTTTGCCGAGCACCGGCGAGTACACGTGCCGGTAGCCGGCGCGCCGTTCGGCGGTGCGGATGTACTCCTCCAGCGCGTGGCGCACGGCCGCGCCGTCGGGCAGCCAGTACGGCAGACCCGCGCCGATCAGCGGATCGGTGTCGAACAGCTCCAGTTCGCGGCCGAGTTTGCGGTGGTCGTACATGGTGGTCTCCTCGCGGACGGTGAGGCGAGTGACCACACGGCGAAGCCCCGGGGCACTCGCCCCGGGGCTTCGGACTCGAACAGCAGTCAGCGCGCCGGGACACTCTCCGGCGTCGTCGTCATAGCAGCGCGCTTCATGGGTCGAACGGTAACAGAGGCGCTGTGGAAGCGTCCTGCTGATTTCATGTGCGGTGAGTGTTGCGCGGGCGGGGGCGCGGAGGGTGCGGGGGAAGTCCCGGCCCCCGCACCCGGCCGCTTCCGGTTACTTCGCCGCGTCGAGGGCGGCGCGCCACGCGGGGCTGTCGACGTAGTGGTTGTCGTACTGCTCGGAGGAGTCCTTGATCTCCTGGGGGCTCGCCTCGCCGCGCATCACCCGGCCGAGCAGCCGCAGGTAGTCGAAGCGCGGCATGCCGGGCGTGAACACGAACAGCACGTCGGCCTCGGCGCCGGGCGCCGCCGCGAAGGCGTGCGGGGTGTGCGGCGGCACGAGCAGCAGGTCGCCCTCGCCCAGTATCTTCACCTCGTCGTCGACGAGCACCTGCAGGGAGCCGCCGATGACGAAGAAGAGTTCCGAGGCCCGCGTGTGGAAGTGGGCCGGTGCGCCCACCGCGCCCTGCGCGAACTGCGAGCGGTAGCTCGTCACCGAGCTGCCGTCGGTACCGCAGTCGGCGAGCAGGGTCATGACGCTGCTGGGGTCGCTGGTGGTCTCAGCGGTGGCGGCGCGCGTCAGGACCGGGGTGAGTGCGGCGGTGTTCATGGTGATGCTCCCTGCTCCCGGCGGTGGTTCCGGGTTTTTCCGTTGCTGGTGAGTACTACTCTAGAAGCCGAATAGACCCTGAGCGGGGTGCATTTCGATGCATGAATCATGGGTCAATTCGGAGGCTGGGACCGGTCGTCCGAGGCCGCTGCGTGCGCGTCCGGGAGTCTCGCCCACGACGACGCGCTCACCGCCTGCCGGCGCGCAGGAGGCGGGTGACCAGGGCCAGCGGGGGCCAGTTCAGGCGGCCGTGGCGGGCGACGGCGTAGGAGCGCAGGGCGACCTTGGGGGCGGTGAGGGGCAGGATCCGGACGCCGGGGGAGGGCGTTGAATCGGCGGGCAGCAGACCCACCCCCAGGCCCGCTGTGATCATGTCCTGCACGAGGTCGAGGCTGTCGGCCTGATGGGTGATGCGGGGGCTGAAGCCGGCCATCGAGGCGAGGGTGCGGATGACGTGTTCGTCCGCGGTGTTGCGGGAGTTGACGATCCAGTCGGCCGTGCTGAACCGGGCGAACACCTCCTCGGTCGTGGCCGTCGTCCCGGTCGGCCCGGCTGTCCCTGGCTTCCCGGTCGGTCCGGTTGCGGTGTCCGGGGGCGCGGGTACGCCCAGCCCCCAGGCCGCCGTCCACAGCGGCGTCGCGGTCAGCGACGGATCGAGGGGCGCCGGGGCGAGGTTGTAGTCGTATGTCAGGGCCAGGTCCACGCCGTCGCCGGCCAGCAGCGCGAGGGCCTCGGCCGGCTCGTGCTCCCGGATCAGCAGGTGCACCCGGGGGTGGCTCGCCGCGAGTTCGGTGACGACCGGGAGCAGGGAGCCGCGGATGGCGGTGGCGAAGCCGGCGACCCGTAGCGTGCCGTTGGGTTCCGCCTCCGGGCCCAGGTCCAGGCGGGCCGCCTCGACCGCGGCCAGGATGGTCACGGCGTGCTCCGCCAGCCGGCGTCCCGCGGGCGTCAGCCGCACCCTGCGCCCGTCGGGCTCCAGCAGGACGCTGCCGGTCTCCCGGGACAGCGCGGCGATCTGCTGTGACACCGTCGAGGTCGTGATGCCCAGGACATCGGCGACCGCACGCATCGAGCCCAGCCGGGACAACTCCGCCAGCAGTTCCAGCCTCCGCGTCTCCATCCCGCCATTGTTCAGCATTCATGAACGAACTGTCCATGATCGGCACGTGGACAGTAACGATGCGGGCGCCGTCTACTGAGGCCATGACCTCCGCAGACCTCGCGGCTCCCGCGACCCCCGCAGTACCCCCCGCCCTGGAGCCGCAGCCCGGCGGAGCCCGGAGCGGGGCGCTCATGGCCGTCGCGTCCATGCTCTGCGTCCAGCTCGGCCTGGGGGTGTCGGTCCCGCTGCTCGACCGGCTCGGCCCCGTCGGCACCGTGTGGCTGCGGCTGGTCTGGGCCGCCCTCCTCCTTCTCGTGCTGGTCCGGCCGCGCCGGTCGGACTTCACCCGCAAGGACCTGCTGGCCTGCGGCGTCCTGGGCGCGGCGACGGCCGGCCTGATGGTGCTGTTCATGTGCGCGGTCACCCGTATCCCGCTGGGCACCGCCAGCGCGCTGGAGTTCCTGGGGCCGCTGGGCCTGTCCCTGTACGGCGCCAGGGGCGGGCGGCGGATCTGGGCGCTGCCGGCCGCGGTCGGCGTGGTGCTGCTCACCGAACCGTGGCACGGCGGCACCGACCTCGTCGGCATCGGGTTCGCGCTGGCCGCCGCGCTGTGCTGGGCGGTGTACATCGCGTTCACGCAGAAGGTGGGCGACCAGGTCACCGGGCTGAAGGGCCTCGCCCTGTCCATGCCCGTGGCCGCGCTCGTCACGACGTTCTTCGCCGCACCGACCGAACTGGGCCACGTGACCTGGCCGCTGGTCCTCGTCGGGCTGGCACTGGCCGCGCTGCACCCGGTGATCCCGTTCAGCCTCGAGTTCCTCGCCCTGCGCAGGCTCACCACCACGGCCTTCGGCACGCTGATGAGCCTGGAGCCGGCCATCGCGGTCCTGGTGGGCCTCGTCATCCTGGGCCAGGTCCCCGGCCCGGCGTCCGCGGTCGGCGTCGCGTTCGTCGTGGTGGCGGGCGTCGGTGCCACCCGGGCCGGCGCGCGGACCGGGCCGTCGGACGGCACGGCCGGACGGGAGACCGTCGCGGCCTGAGTGCGGGTATGGCCGTGAGCAACATCGTGCAAGACGCTGGGACATGCAGCCGAGACGGAAGGCCATTCTGCCGCTCATTCGATCTCCCTAGGGTTGAGGACATCAAGCAGACGGCCGGGACAACCGGACGCAATCCGAGGAGAGTTACCGTGCGCGCAGTGATCCAGAAGTCCTTCGGCGGTCCTGAGGTTCTCGAGGTCGTGGAGGTCGAGCGACCGAAGCCGCTGTCCGGCGAGGTCGTCGTCAAGGTCCGCGCCAGCGGGGTCAATCCGGTGGACGTCGCCGTCAGGGCAGGCGCCTTCCCGCTGCTCGGCGAACCGCCGTTCGGGGTGGGCTGGGACATCTCCGGGGTGGTCGAGGAGGCCGGCCCCGGCGCCCGGTTCGCGGTGGGCGACGAGGTGTACGGAATGCCGTTCTTCCCCCGGGCCGCCACCGGCTACGCCGAGTACGTGGCCGTGCCGTCCCGGCAGGTGGCCCGCAAGCCCGTCTCGATCGACCACGTGCACGCCGCCGCCATCCCCCTCGCGGCCCTCACCGCCTGGCAGGGACTGGTGCAGGCGGCCGGCGTCAAGGAGGGCGACCGAGTGCTGATCCACCGCGCGGCCGGCGGTGTCGGCCACTTCGCGGTGCAGATCGCCAAGGCGCGCGGCGCCCACGTGATCGCCGTCGCCGGTGCCGCCCGGCACGAGTTCGTCCGCGGTCTCGGCGCCGACGAGGTCATCGACTACCGCACCACCGACTTCACCGAGGCGGTCGAGGACCTCGACGTGGTCTTCGACTCGACGGCCCAGGGCGACCTGTCGCTCGGCGTGCTGCGCGCCGGCGGCGTCCTGATCAGCATCCTCGAACACGGCAACCCGGAGCTCGCCGAGCGGGTCCGGGCGGCCGGGCGGGTCTTCGCCGGGGTGTCGGTCGAGCCGGACTACGCCGCGCTCGAAGCGATCGCCGAGCTGGTCGACGCGGGCCGGATCCGCCCGTACGTCGAGGAGACGTTCCCGCTGGAGGAGGTCGGTAAGGCGCACCAGCTGGTCGGCGAGGGACACGTACAGGGCAAGATTGTCCTGACGGTCTGATCGCGGCGGGCCGCACCAGGAAGGGCGGGGCCGGATGGACATCCTCACCGAGGCGCTGGCCTCGATGCGCACCGGGCACCCGGCGTCCGTACGGACCAACGGCCGCGCCCCCTGGGGCCTGAGACTGCCTCCGGTCGCCGGCGCCGGATTCCACGTCGTGCTGTACGGGACCTGCTGGCTGGTCCCGCTCGACGGGGAGTCGCCGCACCTGAAGGCGATCCCGCTGAGCACGGGCGACGTGGTCTTCCTGCGGGACGGGCGCGGCCACATCCTCGCCGACCACCCCGAGACGCCGGCCGAGGTGGCCAGGGCCGAGCAGTACCGGCCCGGCTCGCCCATCGGCTCGGTGACGCTGGGCGGCGACGGTCCCGAGACCAGGCTGCTGTGCGGCAACTACCACCTGGACCAGGGGCGTCCGCACCCTCTGGTGCGGCAGCTGCCCGAGGTGGTGCACCTGGCGACCCGGCACGGCCGGCACCCGGAGCTGAGTGCCACCGTGCACCTGCTCGGCTCGGAGCTGGAGAACCCGCGCATCGGCTCGGACGGCATCGTGCCCACCCTGATCGACTCGCTGCTGCTGTACATCCTGCGGGCCTGGCTCGACGAGCAGCCGTCGGCGGCCGCGCGGGGCTGGGCGGCGGCGCTGGGCGACGCGGCGGTGGCGCCCGCGCTGGCGGCGATGCACGACGACCCCGCGGCGCAGTGGACCGTCGAGTCACTGGCCGAACGGGCCGGGCTGTCCCGGGCCGCCTTCGCCCGGCGGTTCGCCGCGCTGGTGGGCGAACCGCCGATGGCGTACCTGACCCGCTGGCGGATGACGACGGCGGCCAAACTGCTGCGCGAGTCCGACGTTCCGCTGACGACGGTCGCCGCCCGGACCGGCTACGGGTCGGAGTTCGCCTTCGCCAAGGCGTTCAAGCGCGAGTACGGCCTGGCTCCCGGCGGGTACCGCCGTCAGGCCAAGGCGGCCTGACCGTCGTCGACCCGGTCGATCCGGTCGCCGGTCGATCGGGCCGGTGCCCTCAGGGGCGCAGCAGGGCGCAGGCGAAGTCCTCCTGGACGGCGCGGAGCCGGGCGAGCAGTGCGGGCTCGGTGCTCTTGCTGACCTGGGTGGTGACGGAGAAGGTCAGGGTGCGCCTGCCGTCGAGTGTCGCGGCGGCCAGTTGGGTGTAGCCGGCGGTGTTCCCGGTGTGGCCGTAGAGCACGCCGCAGCGGGTGGTGTAGCGGAAGACCGCCAGACCCGCCGCGTTGTCCCCCGGGCCGGCGGGTTCCGACGCTCCGCCGGGGACGAAGGTCAGCTGCTGCTTGCGGGTGTGCGGGGACAGCAGGCCGCCGCCGGCGTAGCCGCGGATGAAAGCGGTGAGGTCGTCCGGTGTCGCCACGACGGCGCCGGAGGCCCACACCCCCGAGGAGCCGAGGAGTTCGGTGACGTCCTCGGGCGGGGCGGGCGGGTCGACCGCGTAGCCGTGCAGGGAGGGCCGGGGGAGCCGGAAACCCTGCGGGAGGCTGGTCTGCCGCAGGTGCAGGGGCTGGTACACCAACTGCTGGAGGAGGTCCTCGTAGCGCCGGCCCGTCGCCGCCTCGGCCATCAGCGCGACGGCGATGTTGTCGGAGTTGGAGTACTGGTACCGCGCGCCCGCCGGGAAGAGCAGCGGCTTGCCGGCGACGAAGTCGAGCAGCTTGCGCGAGTCGAAGACGTGGTGCGGGTCCGTGCCCAGGATCTGCCGGAACGCGGCGGAGCCGCTGAAGTCGGGCAGCCCGCTGGTGTGCTGGAGCAGTTGTCGGAGCGTCACGTCGCACCAGGCGGCGGGCAGCGCGGGAAGCCGCTCGCCGATCGTGGTGTCGAGCCGGAGCCGCCCCTGGTCCACCAGGCGCAGGGCCACGGCCCCGCTGTACGCCTTGGAGACACTGGCGAGCCGCATGTGGTCGGTCGTACGCGGCGGGCGGCCGGTCCCGAGGTCGCCGGCACCGGCCCGGTACACCTCGGTCCGGTCACCGCGCCCGAGCACGGCGATCACCCCGGGCGGTCCGCCCGGGGTGTCGACGAGCTGCTGGATGCCGTGCTGCAGTGGCTGGCCGGGGTGGGTGCCGTCCCCGGCGTGCGCGGGCTGGACGAGCCCGCCGGCCGCCGCGGCGGCGAGCACCGCGGCGACCGCCGTCGAGCGGCGGGTGCGGCGGCGTCCGGACGATCGTGACAGCACGTGCGTACCTCCCGGGGAGCGTGGCGCGGGTGCGACCGCGCACTCACGTGCCCAGCTTCGGGTGGCGGCTCCGCCCGCACCTTTCACGATGCGCCATCCGGGCGAGGGGAGTGCCTCAACCGGGTGCGGTGCGCGGTGCTGTGCGGTCCTGGCTCAGGCCTGGGCGGCCCGCCGCGCGCGGAAGGCGGCGGCCTTGGAGCGGTTCTGGCAGGCCGTCGAGCAGAACTGGCGGCCGGCGTTGCGCGAGGTGTCGACGTAGACGCGGTCGCACTGGGCCGCCTGGCAGACGCCGAGGCGGCCGGCGAGGTCGCCGCCGATGACCATGGCCAGCCCGGTGGCGCAGCCGGCGCTCCAGCCCACCGCGAGCGAGTCGTCCGCGCCGTGGAAGTGCACCTGCCACGGTTCGCCCTCGACCCGGTCCAGCTGCGGGCGGGCGCCGTTCGCCCGGAGCAGTTTGTTCAGCACCGCGACCGCGTCGTCCAGGCGGTCGTGCGCCACCGCCTCGAAGACCTGCCGCAGCTCGCGCGCCGTGGCGGCCAGGTGGGCGGCCTGCGCCGGTTCGATCGGGCTCGGGCGCGCGCCGGGGGAGGGCAGCGCGGCGTGGACGGCCGCGGGGAGGGCGTCGCCCGCCGGTGCGGTGAACGGCCTGCCGCGCGCCTCACCGTCGGTCAGCGCGTTGACGAGCGCGACGCCGGCGTCGAGCAGTGCCGCCATGTGACTGTCGAAGAGCACTTGACCAGTTACCTCATTTCGGATTAGCGTCTGTCACTGACGATAGTCGATTCACCAGTGACGGGATACGGGGTCTGGCATGGGACTCATGGCGCGCGGCGGCCGGCTGCCCCGCACCGTCTGGCTGCTGCTCGCGGCCCGGGCGATCAATCGGCTCGGGGCCTTCTCCCTGGCCTTCCTCACCGTCCTGATCAGCACGGACTTCGGGGCGAGCGTCGCCACCGCCGGGCTGGTCTCCGCCGCCTTCGGACTGGCGACGATCCCGTCACGCCTGGTGGGCGGCAGGCTCGCGGACCGCCTCGGGCGGCGGCGCACCATCGTCCTGGGCCTGGTCGGCTGCGCCGCCGCCCAGCTCGGGATCGCCGCGGCGCGGTCCCTGGCGGCGGTCGCGGTCTGCGCGGTACTGCTCGGGCTCGTCTTCGAGCTGTACGAGCCGCCGAGTCAGGCGATGATCGCCGACTGTGTGGGGCCGTCCGACCGGGTCCGCGCCTACAGCCTGCTGAACGCCGCCCTCGCCGTCGGCGGCATGGGCGCCGGCCTGATCGCTTCGGGGTTGGGCCGGTGGGACCTGCGCTGGCTGTTCGTCGCCGACGCGCTGAGCTGCCTGGCCTGCGCACTCATCATCCGGATCGCGCTGCCGGGCGACCCTCCTCGGCGACGTGCCCCGTCGGGACTCCGGGCTCCCGGCGGTGCCGCCGGCGGCACGCCGTGGCGCGATCGCACGCTCCTGCTCCTGCTCGCGTACGGCACCGTCTCGGCCCTGGTCTATCTGCAGGTCGTGCTGGCGCTCCCGCTGTCGCTGGCGCGCCGCGGCATGCGACCGGCGGATGCGGGCGTCCTGTTCACGGCCTCGGCGCTGACCATCGTCGCCGCCCAGCCCCTGCTGCGGCTGCGGCGCCTTTCGGCACTGTCCGCGCCCGGGGCGCTCGCGCTCGGCTACGTCCTGCTCGCGGCCGGTCTGGCCGGCTACGCGGCGGCGCACACCCTGACAGCCCTGCTGGTGGCGACGGTCGTCTGGAGCCTGGGCGACCTGGTGATCCTCGGACGGTCCTACGCGCTCGTGGCGGACCTGGCGCCGCCCGGCGGCACCGGCCGCTACCTGGCCGTGTACGGCACCAGTTGGGGGGTCGCAGCCGTCGCCGCGCCCGTCGTCGGCACGCAGGTCCTCGAACACGCCGGTCCGGCGGCGCTGTGGTCGGGCCTGGCGGCGGTCTGCCTCGCGCTGGCCGCGGGCCAGGTCCCGGTCGCCCGGGTGCTCGCCGCCCGGGAGGGAAGAACCGGCGGCCTCCCGGCGCTGCAAGGGGTATGACCAATGGACACCGCATCACCATCGAAAAGGGCACGACCCCGGTACGGGTCGTGCGCGACGGACAGGTCCTGGCGGAGAGCAGCCACCCGCTGGAACTGCGCGAGACGGGCTGTCCGGTGCGCTACTACCTGCCGCCGGAGGACGTGCGCACGGAATTGCTCGCCGCTTCGGACACCACGACGCACTGCCCGTTCAAGGGGGACGCCTCGTACTGGTCGGTGCCCGGCGCGGCCGACGTCGTCTGGGCGTACCCCGAACCGAAGGACGACGTGGCCGCGATCAAGGACCACTTCTGCTTCTACGACACCGAGGTCGTCGCGGCGGGCTGACCCCTGCCGGGCCACTCCCGTGCGACGGGCAGAACCCCGGCTCCGAGCCGCCCCGGACGGGCGGGCCGGAGCCGGGGTGCTGTCCGTGGCGGCCGGTGCGGCTCAGCGGCCGACGGGGATGTTCGTCAGGCCCTTGCCGCCGCTGGAGGTGTTGGACGAGGCGACGGTGTTCTTGATGGCGCAGCCGCTGTTGTCGGTCACGTTGATGCCGTAGCCGGGCGCGGAGCCGAGGGTGAACTTGTTGTTGGTGAAGGCGTTTCCGCAGCCGTAGGGGTCGTAGACGTTGTGGACCTGGAAGCCGTCGGTGTACGGGTGGCTGACGGTGTTGCCGTCGATGACGTACTTGTCGCCCTTGACGTCGATGGTGGAGTCGCCGGAGTTCTGGTTCTTCTCCCCGGTGCCGTCGAGGATGTTGCCGCGGACCACGCCGCCCTTGGTGCCCTCCTTGATGTCGATCCCCTCGGCGGCGACATTGGGGCCGATCCTGTTGTTGAGGACCTGGACGTAGTCGGAGGCGTCCACGCCGGTGGGGCCGGCGTACTGGTCCCAGTTGCCGTTGGCGGAGCCGATGTAGACGCCCTCGCCGTAGTTGGGGTGCGTGGTGCCGGTGTCGCGGACCGAGGAGTTCTTGATGACCCCGTGGTGGCTGCCGGAGCGGAAGTGCACGCCTTCGTAGCCGATGGCACGGACCGTCGCGCCGTCGATGGTGACGTACGGCGAGGCGTCCAGGACGATGCCCTTGTTGCTGTCGGCCACCGTGAGGCCCTTGATGTTCCAGTGCGGTGCGGTGCTGAGCCACAGCCCGTAGCCGTTGCCGCCGTTGGAGGTGAGTACGGCCCCGCTGCCACCGGTCAGGGTGATCGGCGAGGACGTGGTGCCGTCGGCGGTGGCCTTGAACTGGCCCTGGTACGTGCCGTTGGCGAGCTTGATGGTGTCGCCCGGCTTGGCATCGGCCAGCGCCGCGGTGAGTTGCGCGGCGGAGGAGACGTTGACGGTACGGGTGGCGGTGGGCGCGGCCGAGGCGGAGCCCGGCAGGGTGGCCGCGAACGCCGCGCCGCCGGCCGCCGCGGCGATCGCCGAAACGGCCACGAGGCGGAGGCGGGCGCGCCGCCGGTGGCTGCCGAACGTGCGGGTGGTCGCTGCCCGGGTGGCTGCTGTGCGGAGCTGGGTCATCTGGGCGTCTCCGGAGGTGTGGGGGGTGGGGGTGAGGGGTGTGGTCAGGGGGGACCCCTCGGAATCGGTAGTTAGGAAAGTTTCCTAATGTTGTGGGCTCCACCCTGTTCGCTGCGACGAAACCCCGTCAAGGCTCAGGACGAAGATCGATGGACGGCCGCCGGCCGCCGCCGCGTTGTCAGTGGTGGCGACTACCGTGGGCGTGTCGAAGAAGTTGCGTGATCAGGAGGGGCCATGACCACACTCGAGAGCCGACCCAACACCGCACTGCTCGTCGTCGATGTGCAGGTCGACGTCGTCGAGGGGGCCTATGAGCGGGACCCGGTCGTCGCGAACATCGCCGGCCTGGTCGAGCAGGCGCGCGAGGAGCAGGTGCCGGTCGTCTGGGTACAGCATTCCGACGAGCAACTGGAGCGGGGCAGCGACGGCTGGCGGATCGTTCCCGAGCTGACGCCGGGCGAGACCGAGCCGCTGGTGGAGAAGAACTACGGCGACTCCTTCGAGGAGACCAGCCTGGAGTCCGTGCTGTCGGGCCTGGGAGTCGGCCGGCTCGTGGTCGCCGGCGCGCAGACCGACGCGTGCATCCGCTCGACGCTGCACGGCGCCCTGGTGCGCGGATACGACGCGCTCCTCGTCAGCGACGCTCACACGACCAAGGACCAGTCGCAGTGGGGCGCGCCGCCTCCCGGGCAGGTCGTCGCGCACACGAACCTGTACTGGACGTACCAGGCGGCCCCCGGGCGGACGGCCGGCACGGTGGCGGCCAAGGACGTCGACTTCGGCGGCAGCGCGTCCTGAAGGTACGTCACCCGTGGTGGGTCGCCCGGAGCGAGTGACCCACCACGGGTTGGGGCGTCACATTCCCTAATCCCCGGCGGGCATCGTCCTGGTGACCTTGCCCTGCGGATCGGCCTCCAGATAGCCGCCGTCGTAGGCGTCGGCGAGGTAGACGGCCATGGCCGCCGGGGTGTGGAAGATGTTGTTGGGCTGGCGGATGACGAGGTAGCGCGACGTGGGCTTCGGTACGTTCAGGACCTTCTGCGCGCGAGTGAGAAGCGCGGGCAGGGCGTCCCAGTTGTAGGCGTCCATGCTGACGGGCGTGTCGCCGCCCGCCAGCGTGCCGCTGCTGGTGCCGCGGGTGACGCCCTGCCCGAGGCGGTAGTCGTAGCTGTCGTAGTGCGTGGCGCTGCCCTTCACCATGCCTTCGACGGAGATGTACTCCGGGTACACCACGAAGCGGCCGACCTTGTCGGTCCCCATCGCCGCCTTCAACTCCTTGATCGCCGCACGGATGCCGGCGGGCGTCAGCAGGTTTCCCGTCGCCGGGTCGTTCTTCGGCTCCGAGGTGGAGCGCGCGGTCGTCGGCGCCGCGCCCGGGGACGAAGGTGCGGAGGAGGTCGAACCGGGCGGCCCGGCCGCGGCGTTGTCGCCGGGGGACTCCGGCAGCAGCGTCCACACCAGCAGGCCCGTCAGCACGGTTCCGCAGACCGCGGAGCCGATCGCCACCCACCGACTGCGCGGTCGGCGCGGCCCGGTGCCGGCGGTCGAGCGCGTGGGGCCCGACTCCGGCGTCGCGTAGGGCGACGGATGGGAGGAGGGGTAGGGGGTGGGGTGCGGGGTGGTGTACGGGGCCGGATGGGGCGAGTCCGAGGGCCCGTTGCCGTGGGGAGGGGTGTCCTGGGGAGCGGGCGGTCCGGAGCCGTCGGGCCTGCCCGTGGGGGTCGGCGCGGCCGGGGGCCGCAGCTGGAAGGACGTCGCCTGCGGCACGGGCCCGGATCCGGTCGCCGTCCCCGGGCCGGGCCAGGTGCCGGACGACGGCTGCCAGGCGGCCGTCGCCAGCATGCGGTCCATGGTCTCGGCGTCCGGCCGGGCGGCCGGGTCCTTCACCAGAACGGCGTTGAGGAACTCGGTCAGCGGTCCCGCCTGGCGCGGTGGCGGGAGCTCCTCGCTGAGCACCGCGGCCAGGGTGGCCAGGGTGGTCGCCCTGCGCAGCGGGTGATGGCCCTCCACCGCCACGTAGAGCATCATCGCCAGGGACCACAGGTCCGCGCCGGCCCCGCCGCCGTCCCCGGTGATCCGCTCGGGGGCCATGAAGTCAGGGGTGCCGATCATCGACCCGGTGGCGGTCAGGACCGTGGACTCGCGGACCGCGGCGATACCGAAGTCGGTGAGCACCGGCCGTCCGTCGGGGCGGAGCAGGACGTTGGGGGGCTTGACGTCCCGGTGCTGGATTCCCACGGCGTGCGCGGCCCGCAGCGCCGCGAGCAGCTCGCGGCCCAGCAGGGCGGCCTGAGCGGGCTCCATCGGCCCGCGCGCCAGCCGGTCCTGCAGCGATCCGCCGGTCACCAGCTCCATCACGAGCCAGGGGTAGGTGCCTTCGCCGCCGTCGACGATGTGGTGGATGGTCACCACGTTCGGGTGCTCGACGCGGGCCAGCGCACGGGCCTCGCGCAGCACGCGGGCACGCAGCAGGCTCGCGGCGGCGGGATCGTACTCGGCCAGGGCCGGATCTGCGGGCCGGACCTCCTTGAGCGCCACCGCCCGGTCGAGCACGAGGTCCCGTGCCTGCCACACCAACCCCATGCCGCCGACGCCGAGCCGCGCCTCCAGCTCGAAGCGCCCGTCGATGACCCGTCTGCCGGATTCCCCGTTACTCATGGCCCGGAGCCTATGAGACGGACAGGAAGATCACATACCAGGGCCGCCAGGACTCCGCTACGCGCGAGGTACCAAGGGGGAGTGGGCGGCGCGGGCAACGAGGAATAGGCACTCCTTGCCACTCTCAACTTATAGCTCACCGGGGGGCTTGCGGCAAGGCCCCCGGGGTGGGGCAGAATCGCGGTCCTACCCCAGGACCTGCGTAAATAGGAGATCCACTCAGTTGACCAGCAGCGCTTTCGACCTGCCCGACCGCCTCCTCCACAAGGCCGCCCCAGCGCTGATCGCCGACGACGAGCGGCACTTCGCGGCCATCGCGGAGAGCCTGGCGCAGGCGATCGCCGAACTGTCCGACCGTCTCGACGCCGAACTCAGGTCACCCGGCGGCATCGGCCGGCAGGCGATGGACCGCGACATCGAGGTCCACCGGCTGACCACGCGCCTGCGCGCGCTGCGCCGCTTCGGTCTCGACCTGTGCCTGGGACACATCGTGCCCACGGACAGCCCCGAGCCCGTCTACATCGGACGCCTCGGCCTCACCGACAGCACCGGGCGCCGGCTGCTGATCGACTGGCGTTCCCCCGCGGCGGAACCGTTCTTCGCGGCGACCCACGGCAACCCGATGGGGCTGGCCAGCCGCCGGCGGTACCGCTGGACCCGCGGCCGGATCAGCGACTACTGGGACGAGGTGTTCACCGCGGACGGGCTCGAAGGGCGCGCCGCGCTCGACGACCAGTCCGCCTTCATCGCCAGCCTGGGCAGCAACCGGTCCGAGCGGATGCGGGACGTGCTCGCCACCATCCAGTCCGACCAGGACGCCATCATCCGGGCGGGTTCCCGCGGCACCCTCGTTGTCGACGGGGGGCCGGGCACGGGCAAGACCGTCGTCGCCCTGCACCGCTCCGCCTACCTGCTGTACTCGGACCCCCGACTCGGTCACCGTCGGGGCGGCGTGCTGTTCGTCGGGCCGCACCAGCCCTACCTGGCCTACGTCGCCGACGTCCTGCCCAGCCTCGGAGAGGAGGGAGTGCAGACCTGCACGCTGCGCGACCTCGTCGCGGAAGGGGCCGGCGCCGCGATCGAGAGCGACCCGGACGTGGCACTCCTGAAGGCGTCGGCCGACCTGGTGAAGGCGATCGAGCCCGCCGTCGGCCTCTACGAGGAGCCGCCCACCGAAGGCATGTCGGTCGAGACACACTGGGCCAGTATCTGGCTGGGCCCCCGCGACTGGGCGACGGCGTTCGACGCGGTGGAGCCGGGCACCCCGCACAACGAGGCGCACGACCAGATCATGGAGGAACTGCTCACGATCCTGATCGACAAGGACGAGAGCGAGGCTTCACCCGAGCTGCTGCGCAGGTCCCTGCTGCAGGACCGGGAGCTGCTCAGGGCGCTGCACCGGGCGTGGCCCCTGGTCGAGGCGACCGACCTCGTCGCGGATCTGTGGTCCGTCCCCGCCTACCTGCGCAAATGTGCTCCGTGGCTCGCCCCGGCCGACGTCAGGAAGCTGCGGCGCGCCGACTCCCAGGCCTGGACGGTGTCCGACCTGCCGCTGCTGGACGCGGCGCGGCAGCGGCTCGGTGACCCGAAGGCGTCCGGACGCATGCGGCGGAACGAGGCCGCGGTCGCCGCCGAGCGTGCGCGCCGGGCCGACGCCATCACCGGCATGCTGCAGAACGTGCAGATCGGTGAGGACGAAGGCGCGCTGGGCATGCTGCACGGACAGGACCTGCAGGACACCCTGATCGACAGGAGCGCACTGTCCCGCGGCGAACCCGACCTGCTCTCCGGCCCGTTCGCGCACGTCGTGGTGGACGAGGCGCAGGAACTGACCGACGCCGAGTGGCAGATGCTGCTGCTGCGCTGCCCGTCGCGCAGCTTCACCATCGTCGGTGACCGGGCGCAGGCCCGGCACGGCTTCACGGAGACGTGGCAGGAGCGGCTGGAGCGGATCGGCCTCGACCGGGTCACCGTGTCCTCCCTGAGCGTCAACTACCGGACGCCGGAGGAAGTCATGGCGGAGGCGGAGCCGGTGATCCGCGCCGAGTTGCCGGACGCCAACGTGCCGACCTCCGTGCGCAGCAGCGGCATCCCCATCGTGCACGGATCCGCCGGGGAGCTGGAGTCGATCCTGGACACATGGCTGGCCGCCCATGATGAAGGCATCGCCTGCGTCATCGGCGATCCCGCGTTCCGTGCGACGCCCCGCGTCCGGTCGCTGACCCCGGAGCTGTCGAAAGGGCTCGAGTTCGACCTGGTCATCCTCGTCGACCCCGCGTCCTTCGGCACGGGGATCGAGGGAGCGGTCGACCGCTACGTCGCGATGACCCGGGCGACGCAGCAACTCGTCGTCCTCACGAGCCCCTGACGGGAGGACGTGAGGACGAACGAGTTCGGGGCGGGCGGCGCGGTCGAGCCGGGCGGGTGTGCGCTCAGGCCGTCGCCGTCGCCGTCGCCGTCGCCGTCGCCGGCTGCCGGAGGCCGGGGATGCGGATCGGGGTGATGAACGCGCCGCGTTCGGGCCCCGATCCGACCACCGAGAAGCAGGCCCGGTCGCCGTAGGAGAGGTTGCCCTCCAACTGGTCCGCGTGGAGCAGCGCCAGAGTGGACGGCGACACGGTGTTGCCCAGGTGCCGCACGTTGCTGGGTGCCTTCTGCGCCGTCAGGCCGGTCTGCTGGACGAACTCCTCGACCAGGCGGGGGTTGGCCTGGTGGGTGTAGACCCGGCTGACCTGTTCCAGGTATCCCGGGCGCGCGGACTCCAGGGCCTGGTGGTTGAGCGTCATCCCGCCGCTGTAGTAGCGGGTGATCTCGGGCGGGTTCATGCCGAAGCAGGCCAGTTCCGCCGAACCGGGGGTGCCCGCGGGGCTGTCGGTGCCGCCGCCCAGGAAGTGGATCAGCGGGTCGTCGATCGCGGGCTCGTCGCCGAAGGACTGGCTGTCGCGGGAGTAGAGCACCAGGCCGTCGATGTCCTCGTCGCGTTCCAGCACCATGGCCGACGCGGCGTCGGAGAACAGGGCGGGCGCCGACCACATGTTCCTCCCGAACGGGTGGACGGCGTTGTCCCGGTAGGCCGGCAGGAGGGCGCCGTCGGCGCCGGTGCTGATCCTGCTGGGCACGCTGTAGGCGATCACCAGAGCGCGTTCGGCCTGCAGCCGGCCCACGAGGGCGGCCGCACGGGCCAGGCCCGCACAGCCCGCGCCCAGTTGCAGCGGCGGTACGTCGTCCGCGATGCCCAGCAGGCGCATCAGGGTGAAGGCGTCCTGGTCGAGCAGAATCTGGTACGGGTTGCAGGTCACCACAATGACGGCGTCGATGTCGCGGGGTTCGAGGCGCGCGCCGGCCAGCGCGGCCCGGGCGGTCTCGGCGACGGTTTCGGGGGTGGCGAACTGCTCCGGCCCCCAGCTCTTGCTCTCGACGCCGAGAAGGCGGGTGATGAAGGAGCCCTCCAGGGCCTTGCCGGGGTCGCGGCGGTCGGGGACCTGGGCGACCTTGGCCCAGGCGTCCATGGTGATCACCGGTCCCAGCGTGGTGTGGGCGCCGGTGAGGGCGTAGGGGAACGGGGCGGGAGCTGCGTGCATCAAGGCGGTGCCTTCGGTGTGGGGGACGGATGGCTCGCGCGTGGGCGCGCGACCGGGCCGGGAGGCGGTTCTGGCGGTTCTCGGGCGCTGTGACAGGGCGCTGTGAGCGTGCGGTGCGGGGCTGTCCGTTCAGGACACGGACGACACGGACGACACGGGGGGTGTGGGGGACGCGGAGGTCACGGGGGAAGCGGGGGACGCGGGGGTCTGGCGGAAACGGTGGAACCACCGGGTCCGCTCACCGGCGGCGAGGAGCGGGGCGAACAGCTCGCGCTCGTGGTCGAGACCCTGGGCGAGCGGGCCCTCCTGGGACGCGTCGATCGCCTGCTTGGCGGCGGCCAGCGCTCCGGCGGGATGCGCGGTGTAGCGCAGTGCCCACTCGGTGACGGCGGCGCGGAGGTCGGCGGCGGGGACGACGAGGTCGACCAGTCCGATCCGCAGGGCCTCGTCGGCGTCGACCTGCCGCCCCGAGAACACGATGTCCTTGGCGCGCGAGGTCCCGATCAGGCGCGGCAGCCGCTGCGTGCCTCCGGCGCCGGGGATGAGTCCGAGGGGTGTCTCGGGGAGACCGAACCGGGCGGTGGGGGAGCAGATGCGGAAGTCGGCGGCGAGGGCGAGTTCGCACCCGCCGCCCAGCGCCAGGCCCTGCACGGCCGCGATCACCGGGACGGGCAGCGCGGCGACCTCGCGGGTCAGACGGCTGATGCGGGCGGCGTACTCCGCCACCGCGTCCCCGGTCAGCGACGTCATCTCCTTGAGGTCCCCACCGGCCGAGAACGTGCCGTGCGCTCCGGTGAAGACCACGGCGCGGACGCCGGGCTGCCCGTCCACGGCGCGCAGGGCCCGCTCTGCGGCGAGTTGCAGGCCGCTGTCGAACAGGTTGAGCGGCGGCCGGTCGAGCTGGATCCAGGCCACGTTGCGGTGGATCTCCGTCCGCACCGTCACATCAGCCCCCCGTTGACCTCGAGGATGTGCCCGTTGACGTACGAGGCTGCCGGGCTGACGAGGAACACGGCCGCGTCCACCGCCTCCTGCGCCGTTCCCGCCCGGCCCGCGAGCATCCGCGGCCAGTACAGCGCGCGCAGCCGTTCGTCCGCGCCGACGATCTCTCCCATGCCCACGCTCAGGATCCCGGGGGACAGGCAGTTGACGCGGATACCACGGGGAGCGCACTCCACCGCGCAGCAGCGGGTGAAGGCCTCGATCGCCGCCTTGGACGTGGCATAAGCGCTCGCGCCGGGCACCGCGCGCGTGGCCATCGCCGACGAGACCGTGAGGATGCTGCCGCCGGACCGCAGATGCGGCAGCGCCGCCTGCACGGTGTGGAAGACCCCGTCCACGTTGGTGCTCATCACGTCGCGCCAGTCGTGCGCGCTGAGTCGCGCGACCCCGCCGTTGCGGGTGACGCCCGCGTTGGCCACGACGATGTCGATGCCCCCGAAGTGCCCGGCGGTCTCCGTCATCAGCTGCCGCAGCGCGTCGGGGTCACGGACATCGGCGGGGAGGAAGGCGGCCCGGTCCCCGTTTCCGGCCAGCAGCTGCATGACGTCGCCGGCGCTGCGCGCTGCGCACATAACCCGGGCGCCGGCGGCGAGGAAACCTTTCGCCAGTTGCCGACCCAGCCCTGTGGAACCCCCTGTGACGACGGCGGTCAATCCCTGGAGGACCTGCGGAACCGGCATCCCGTCGGACGCCCGCTCCGCTGTCCTGCCCGGCGGGTCGGTCTGCTGGACAATCGAGGTCACGTTTCAGCCTCCTGCATGCGAATGGCGAGATTTCTCTCCTGCACACGGAACATAGCCCGACCAAGATCCGCTCTCTGCGGCCGAATGGGGCACCCCGCCATGGGTCAAGGGGTCGACGTGGAAGCTGTTTCACTCGATCCGGTGAATCCGTCCGTCACCTCTGATTGACGCCGGGCGTCGGATTTCCGGAAACCGGTGCGGGATCGCCTTTCAGCCAGACGAACACCTCGGTGCCCGGCTGGCGTTCGGAGAACCGGCCGGCCGGGGAGTGGTCCCGCAGCAGGTCGCGCAGGTCGGCCTCGAATGCGGCGCGCCGCGGGCCGAACAGGTGCGGAGCCGAGGACGACAGGGAGAACGTCCACGCGACGACCTCGTCGGCGGAGCGTTCCAGCGGCTCTCCGCCGGGGACGACATGATGCCGGGGGCCGGCGAAGCCCGCCCGGGTGAGGACCGCCGCCTCTCCGCCGGCCGTGCCGTGCGGCAACAGCCCCTGGCCGGCCCGTCGGACCGGCCCCAGGTACTGCTTGACCAAGCGGTCCACCGCGTCGTAGGGCACTGCCGGATGGGGCAGGGCATCGACCGGGCGATCGGGCGTCTTCACCTCCGCGATGTGTACCAGCGCCCCGCCGCGCCCGAGCATCCCCTTGACGGTGGCCGCCACCCGCTCCCGGTCCATCCAGTGGAAGGACTGGCCGAAGGTGGCGACGGTGAACGTGCCGAGCCCCGCGGGCAGCTCCTCGGCCCGGGCCCGCACCCACCGCGCCTTTTCAGCCACGCCCGCCCGCGCGGCGCCGCGCTCGGCTTCGGCGATCATTCCGCCGTCCGGATCCACGCCGACGACCTCGGCGAACAGGTGCGCCAGGCGCAGCGCGAGCGTGCCCGGACCGCACCCCGCGTCGAGCAGCCGCCCCCGCCCGTCGAGCCGGAGGACGCCGGCGAGCAGGTCCGCGAGGCCGGGGGCGTAGGGCAGTCTGCCGCGCCCGTAGTAGGCGGCCGTGCCCGCGAACAACGTCTCGTCCCACCGCCAGTCCGGGACCACGGTCCGACCACCACCTCTCGCAGCGCTGCGTGCCTGTCCGGTGGCCTGATGATTCCACGGCGTGGCCGCCGACCGGAGTCGGCGGCCACGGGTGCGGGGACACCGGCGGGCGGGTCAGTAGGTCGGAACCCGGTCCCGTTCCTGCGCCGGCAGGTCGGCGCTGTGCTGCGGTTGGTGCGTGGTGTGCCGGCCGGGGCGGATCGGCCACCAGATGCTCCGGCCCAGCAGCGCGGCGAGCGCGGGTACCAGGACGATGGACAGGACGAACGCGGAGAGCATGATGCCCAGAGCCGTCGCGAACCCGACCTGCTGGCTCGATGGGGTGGCGGCGAGGCTCGCGAAGGAGCCGGCCAGGACCAGGCCCGCGGTCGCGATGGCCGGTGCGGTGTGCCGCACGGCCCGGGCCACGGCCGCGCGGGCCGGCCCCGGCCGCTCCATCTCCTCCCGTATGCGGTCGCTGATGAGGATGTTGTAGTCGGTGCCCAGCGCGACGACGAACAGGAAGAGCACCAGGGGAAGGGTGAAGTTGACGCCCGGCTTGTCCAGCAGGTGCTGGAACAGCAGCGTGGAGGCGCCGAGGGTGGCGGCGAAACCGAGGCCGACGGAGAGCATGAGGATCATCGGCGCGAGCAGGCTGCGCAGCAGGACGAGCAGGATCAGGGAGATCAGCACGGCCGCGACCGGGAACACGATCTTCAGGTCGTGGTCGACGGCGGTCGAGATGTCGGCGAAGATCGCCGCTGTCCCGCCGACGTGTGCGGTCGTCCCTGCCGGGGTGTGCGCGGCGACCGCGTCGCGGACCGGTCCGGACACCAGATCCCGGGCCTGCTGGGTCTGCGGGTCCGAGGTCAGGTACAGGTCGATCCGGGCGGCCCGGTGGTCCTGGTTGAGGGTGGTGCCGCCCACCTTGCCCACGCCCTTGACCTCGGTCAGTGCCCGGGACAGGCCGTCGAGCCGGTCCGGGGCCAGAGTGCCGCCGTCCTTCGCGGTCACGTAGACGCTCGTCGGGTCGGAGACGCCGGCCGGCAGCGCGCGGGAGATCTCGGCGGCGGTGGCGGCCGCCGGGGTGCTCTCGTCCCCGCCGCCCACGCCGTAGTCCATGCGGATCCCGACCAGTCCGGCGGCCAGCGCGCCCAGCAGGGCGACCGAGGCGACGAGCATCATCAGCGGCCGACGGGCGACCAGGTCGCCCAGCCGGGCGGCGGAGCCCGCGCGGGGCGCGCGCTTGAGGGCCCGCGAGGGCCAGAACATCTTGCGTCCGGCAGCCGCCAGCATGGCCGGCATCAAGGTGAGCGAGCCCAGCAGCATGACCAGGACCGACACGGCGATGGCCGGGCCCAGCACGCGGAACTGCCCGAAGGTTGCGACCCCGAGGGTGGCGAAGGCGGCCACGATGGTCAGCGCCGCCGAGGTGATCGCGGTGCCCACCCGGCCCGAGACCTCACCGGCCACGGTGCGGGCGTTCGCCTCCGGGTGAGCCCGCAGCTGCTCGCGGAAGCGGAACAGCAGGAACAGCAGGTAGTCGATGCCGATACCGAGCAGGACCACGCTGATCAGCGACGGTGTGCCGGAGTCGAGTTTGATCCCGGTGAGCATCGCGGCGCCGACCACGGCACCCGAGGCCACCCCGCCGATGAAGGTGACCGCGAGGAGCGGGAGCAGGGCCGCGAGGACGCTCCGGAACACCAGCACGTTGAGCAGCACGATGAGCCCGATGACGAGCATCGACGTCACCTTCGCCGCGGTCTCCCCGGCGTCGGTGGTGTCCACGGTGTCGGCCAGACCGCCGGTGAACCCGGTGCGCATCCCCGCGTCGGTGAAGTGCGCGCGGGCGGCGTCGCGGAAGGCGCGGTACAGGTCCTGCATGCCGGGGGCGGAGGAGTTGCCGATCAGCTCCGCGGAGAGCAGCTCGAAAGTCCGGTCGGGCGCGGTCATGGCCGGGGTGATGCGCGGTGTCTGCGAGTAGTCCTTGAGCAGGAACGACGGCCCGCCGTCCGCGGGCTCGGGCATGGTGACCCGCTGCCGGCTCAGCTTCTCCGCCTCGGCGCGGATCAGCCGCTGGTCCGCGGTGGTCAGAGCCCTGCCGTCCGGTCGGGCGACCAGCACGGTGACCGTATTGGCGTCGGGTTTCACCCCGAACCGGTTCTCGGCGATATCCAGCGCGGCGGCCGAATCGTAGCTCTTGGGCAGGAAGTCCCCGGTCTGGTTCTGCGTGACGCGGTAGATCAACGTGGAGCTCACGAAGGTCAGGACAATACCCAGCACCGCCCAGACGGCGATGACCTTCCACGGGTTTCTGGTGGAGAATCCGGTCAGGGCGCGGATCACTGTTTCCTCCGGCGATTGAATGCGTTGCCGGGGGCTCCCGGCCGAATTCCAGACCATCACGCGAGGACCGTCGAGATCATCGGTGCACAGGATGAACGGCGTCAGGGGTCCGGGGTCCGGCCGGCGGCCCGGACCAGGACCGTGGTCCTGGTCGAAGATCAGCCGCTGGGGCAATGTCCGGCCGCCGGTCCGGTGCGAGAATGGATCACGGACAGCAGCCCGGCCGCGCCGGGAGACCCCGGAGCGCCGGGAGGAGGAGAGCCACCATGCGAACGCGCCGCTACACCGCGCCCCTGCTCTCCGGCGCCGTGCCATGGACCCGCAACGACGGTCTCATGACCGTCGGGGCCGCGGTCGTGGACCTGCTCGGCTACCTGATCGGCAGCCAGGGCGGCGACCATTCCGTCTCGGCGCTCGGTGTCATCCTCGTCGTCCTGTCGGCGCTGCCGCTGCTGGCCCGCCGCACCCACCCGCTGGCGGCCTTCGGCGCGGTGCTGATCCTCACCTCGGCGCTGAATCTGGCCTCGGCGCAGTCCAGCCACTTCGGCGCGGTCATCACGGTGGGCCTGTACTCCGCCGCCCGGGTCGCCTCCGCGGCGGTGACAGCGGCGGTGTCCGTGGCGACGGTGGCGCTGACGCTGCTGAGCCAGAGCTCCGGGCGGAGCATGTCGCGGACGGACATCCTCGCCAACGTCACCGCCGTCCTGCTCGTCGTCATCACGGCGAACGTCGTCAAGCGCTGGCAGCAGGAGGTCACGGCGACCCGCAGACTGCTGGCCGACCGGGCGGTGGCCGACGAGCGCCGTCGCATCGCCCGCGAGCTGCACGACATCGTGGCCCACCACATCACGACCATGCAGCTCATGGCCGGCGGAGCACGGGCCAACCTCGCGGGCAACCCCGATGCCGCGCGGGACGCGCTGCTCACCTTGGAGTCGTCCGGGCGGATGGCCCTGGGGGAGATGCGCCAGCTCCTGGACGTGCTACGCGCCGGCGACGAACCGGAGCTCGCGCCCCAGGCGCCGCAGCCCGGCGCCGGCGACATCGACCGCATCGTCGCCGAGTCCCGGCTGGCGGGCCTGCCCACCGAGTTCCGGGTCTGCGGCCCGGAGCGGGCCCTGCCGCCGACCGTCGGGCTCACCGTGTTCCGGGTCGTCCAGGAAGCCCTCACCAACGCCCGCAAGCACGCCGGCCGCCGGGCCCGGGCGTCGGTGCAGCTGACGTACCTTCCGGACCGGATCGACGTCGAGGTGCTGGACGACGGCGCGGGCGCGCTGGTGCCGGTGGGAGCGCTGGAGTCGGCAGCGGCCGCCCGCAGCGGCTACGGTCTGATCGGCATGCGGGAGCGTGTCGTCCTGCAGGGCGGCACCCTGGAGACCGGCGGGCTCGACGGCGGCGGATTCCGGGTGGCGGCCAGCCTGCCCCTGGGGCCGGCCGAGCGAGAGGAACTTCTCCATTGAGCGGGGCCCCACCGAAGATCAGCGTGCTGATCGCCGACGACCAGCCGCTGGTGCGGCGCGGACTGGCACTGATCCTCGCCCCCGACCCGGCGTTCGAGGTGGTGGCCGAGGCCGAGGACGGCGAACAGGCCGTCGCGCTCGCGCACCGGTTCCGCCCGGATGTCGTCGTGATGGACATCCGGATGCCCGTCCTGGACGGTGTGCAGGCGACCGAGCAGCTCGCCGCCACCCTCCCCGGATGCCGGGTGCTGGCCCTGAGCACCTTCGACATGGACGAGTACGTCGTCGGCGCCCTGCGCGCCGGTGCCTACGGATTCCTGCCCAAGGACATCTCGCCGGAGGAACTCGTCGCGGCGATCCACATCGTGCACGCCGGTGAGGCCACCGTCGCACCCCGCCTGCTCACCCGGCTCATCTCGACCTACGTCAGAGCCCCGCGCCGCCCACAACCGGCTCCGCTCGCTCTGGGCGACCTCACGCCCCGCGAGGTCGAGGTGTGGCGCCTGATCGCCACCGGCTTGGACAACGCCGAGATCGCCCGCGCTCTGGACATCACCGTCTCGACCGTGAAGAACTACATCACCAGCATCTTCGACAAACTCAGCGTCCGCGACCGCGCCCAGGCAGTGATCGCCGCCTACGAGACGGGCCTCGTCGAGACCGGGGACAAGTAGCACCGCAGCGTCGTCGCTCCCCCTCGCCCAGCGGTCCTGAACGAACCGCTCGTGGTGAACCTAGGGTGGGACCATGTCCAACTCCACGGCGGGCAGCGCCCCGTCCTTCGACCCGGCCGAGCTGATCGACGACCCGCACACCGTGTACGCGCGGCTGCGCGAGGCGGGGCCCGTCCACCGGATCACCGGGACGGACGGGCTGCCGGCGTGGCTGGTCACCCGCTACGCCGATGTGCGCCGGGCGCTGGCGGACCCGCGGCTCGCCCTGGACAAGCGCAACGCGCGGCCCGGCGGCTACCAAGGGCTGGCCCTGCCGCCCGCGTTGGACGCGAACCTGCTCAACATGGACCCGCCGGACCACACCCGCATCCGCCGGCTGGTCGCGCAGGCCTTCACCCCCCGCCGGATCGAGGAGCTGCGCGCTCCGATCCGGCGGATCGCCGACGCGCTGCTGGACGACATGGCCCCGCACGGCCGCGCCGACCTGATCGCCGCGTACGCGGCGCCACTGCCGATCACCGTCATCTGCGACCTGCTCGGCGTGGCTCCGGCGGACCGCCAGGACTTCCGGTCCTGGACCGACGCCCTCATCACCCCGGACCCCGCCCGGCCCACCGGTGCGCGGGAGGCGATCGGGAAGATGCTGGGGTACTTCACCCACCTGATCGCGGACAAGCGGCAGCACCCGGCCGACGACCTGCTCTCGGCGATGATCGCCGCCCGCGACGAGGACGGCGCCGCCGGGCTCGGGCAGGGTGGTGCGGACCGGCTCAGTGAGGACGAGTTGATGTCCCTGGTCTTCCTCATCCTGTTCGCCGGATACGAGAACACCATCCACCTCGTCGGCAACGCCGTCTCGGCCCTGCTCGCCGCCCCTGGCCAACTTGCCGCGCTCCGCGCGGACCTGAGCGGAGTGGGCGGCGCGGTCGCGGAGTTCGCCCGCTACGACGGGCCCGCGCCGCTGGCGATCCGCCGCTTCCCGCTGGAGGACATCACGGTCGGCGGAGTCACCATCCCGGCCGGCGAGACCGTCCTGCTGTCCCTGGCCGCGGCCAACCGCGATCCCGGGCAGTTCACCGACCCCCACCGCCTCGACATCACCCGCGATGCCACCGGCCACCTGGCCCTCGGGCACGGCATCCACTACTGCCTCGGCGCGCCGCTGGCCCGTCTGGAGACCGAGATCGCCCTCACCGCGCTGCTCGAGCGCTTTCCCCGACTCGCCCTCGACACCCCGCCGGACGCCCTGCGCCGGCGGCCCTCGATGCGTGCCCGGGGACTGCTCGACCTCCCGGTGCGCTTCTGAGCGGCTCGGCCGGGCATCCGGCCGGGTTCACCGTGCCGCGAACCGGTCGAACGTCTCGTACAGGGCCGCGCTCATGGCGGCGCTGCCCTTGTGGCCGGAGTCGGCGATGACCCGCAGCTCCGCGCCGGGCCAGGCGCGGCTGAGTTCCCAGGCGGTGCCCAGCGGGCCGCTCATGTCGAGCCGGCCGTGGATCAGGACACCGGGGATCCCGGCCAGCCGGCCCGCGTCGCGGATCAGCTGGCCGTCCTCCAGCCAGCCCCCGTGGGCGAAGTAGTGGGCGCAGATCCGTACGAAGGCCAGCATCGCCTGCGGCGGCCGGTCGCTGTACGGGGTGGGCGCGCCCTGGGGTTCCGCGGACAGGACCGCGTCCTCCCAGGCACACCAGTCGAGCGCGGCCCTGGTGCGTACGTTCAGGTCCGGGTGGTTCATCAGGCGTGCGTACGCGGCGACGAGGTCACCGTCGCGGTCCGCTTCGCCCGCCCCGGCGCGAAACCGCTCCCAGGCCTCGGGGAAGAAGCGGCCGGCGCCGCGGTAGAGCCAGTCGATCTCGGTGCGCCGTGAGGTGGTGACGGCGAGCAGGACGATCTCCGACACCCGCTCCGGGTGCCGTTCGGCGTACGCGAGGCTGAGCGTGGACCCCCAAGAGCTGCCGAACAGCAGCCACCGCTCGACCCCGAGGTGCTCCCGCAGCCGCTCCATGTCGGCCAGCAGATGCTCCGTGGTGTTGAGGCTCATGTCGGTCGCCGGATCGCCGGCATGGGGCGTGCTGCGCCCGCATCCGCGCTGGTCGAACAGGATGATGCGGTAGCGCTCGGGGTCGAAGGAGCTGCGGCGGCCGGCCGAGCTGCCCGAACCGGGGCCGCCGTGGACGACCAGGGCGGGTTTGCCGTCGGGGTTGCCGCACACCTCCCAGTGGACGAGGTTGCCGTCGCCGGTACTGAGCAGGCCGTGGTCGTGGGGCTCGATCGGCGGGTAGGGCGCTGCCATGGGTTGGCTCTCTTTCCTGCGCGTTCGTCCGAGGTCACCCGGACAGGCACAAGCCGCACACCTTACCCACCCGGGTGGTCACTTCTTGCGGTCCCAGGGGATCGGATAGGAGACGCTGGGCTCCGGCCGGACGGGCGGAACCGTGTGGGCGCCGGGGAGGACGACCGGGTACACCGCCGTCGAGGCGGGCCGGGGCGCCGTCCCCGGCTGGTTCGCGGTGCTCGCCGCACTGTTGTGGAACATCACCAGCGCCACGATGGCCAGCAGGACAAGGAGCGTTCCGTTGCCGGACCCTTCCCTGCGGCGCCAGTAGCGCCGGACCACGGGGCCGTCCGCACGCGCGTATCGGTTCATCCAGAGCATGAGCGACACCCTTCCCGGGCGTTCGCCGCCATCGATACACCGGCAGAAGGGCCGATTCCCCGGACGCACCGGGAAGCCGGCCCTCAAGCCGGGTCGGGCGTCAGTGACTGATGTCGTCGGAGAAGTCCTGCTGGCACTGCTGCTTCTGCGCCTGCGTCTGGGCCTTGTCCAGGCATGACTGCAGGTCCTTGCCGCTGTCGGAGTTCAGGATGGCCACCCCGGCGGCCATCAGCACGCCGAGCAGCACGATCGCGACCGCACCCAGCACGGTGCCCGCGGTCGCCATGCCCTTGTTCGTGGCCTCACCGCGATTGGCGCGGCGCCGGCCGAGAATACCGAGCACAATGGCGATGACCGCCATCGGAATGGCTGCGAACCACAGCCAGAACATGAGCACCGACAAGATACCCAGAACGAGCGCGGCAATTCCGAACCCGTTGCGGGCCGGGCCGCCGGCGGCGGGGTGACCGTAGGCGGCGGTCCGGGAGTCGTGTGTGGCGGCCATCGTCGGCTCCTCCTTCAATAGGCTGATGCAATGCGCCTGCCCTGACTCCTTCCCTTCACGCAACGCCTCTTTCCCATGGGGGCAGTTGGCGTGCCGCCCGCCCGGGGGAATTCGCGGGCGGGTACCGCGTTGGAGCTGCGGAAGGGTGGATTCCGTAGGGGCGTGTCCCGGTGCGGGAAATTCGCGATGGCCTAGAATCAGCGAATGATCTTTATCGTCGTCAAGTTCCCGGTGAAGCCCGAGTACGCGCAGGAGTGGCTGACACACGTCGACGCCTTCACCACCGCCACCCGCGCGGAGCCCGGCAACCTGTGGTTCGAGTGGTCGCGCAGCATCGAGGACCCCGACACGTACGTCCTGGTCGAGGCGTTCCGGAACGACGCGGGAGCGGCACACGTGAACTCCGACCACTTCCGGGCGGCGTTGGAGCGGATGCGCCCGCTGCTGCGGCGCACCCCCGACATCGTGAGCACCACGATCGAGGACGCGGACGGCTGGAGCGCCATGGGCGAGCTCACGATCGACTGACCGCGGTCCGCACTCCCCGCACCGCCGTGAACGCTGCCGACCCGTCCCGCACGCGAGGCCGCGACCTTCGCCGACGGCGTTGTCAGTGATCGCCACTATGTTCAGAAGCATCCCGCCGAGGTGGCGCGGGAGGCCTTCTGGTGCATAGGAGACGGTGCGTTGTCGGAGTGGGAGAGGTCGAGCACAGCGCGGGTGAGCGCGCCTTCGCAGCCGCGCAAACTCGCGAAGGTGCCGTTCGTCGAGTTGGCCGACGGACGTCTGCAGGGGGTGGTGTCGAGCGGCTCGGACATCGCACGGGTCTACGTCTCGTCGGTCGCGGCGGGCAGTTACGCGTTCGCCTGCAGCACCAACAACAACCGGCCGTGCGGCGGCGCCCGGGGCTCGTTCTGCAACCACATCCAAACGCTGGTCAACGAGGCGACCCTGCAGTTCGGTGTGCAGCGCGTCGCGCGCTACCTGCGGGTGGAGGTCGCGGACGGTGAGCTGCGCGGGCCGGCCGTCACCGCCGCGATGGCCGACACCCGCCCGTCGCCGGCCGACACCAAGGCCGCGGCACCCGTCTTCAGCCGGTTCCTGCGCCATCTGGCCTACCTGGAACTCGCTCCGACCACCGCGCCGTTGCCCGAGATGCAGTGGTTCCCGCCCACCCGTCAGGCGGCGTGATGCGCGCCGACCTGCTCGCCGAGGACATCGCGGGGCTGGACGAGGCACTGACGGTCGTCGACGCCTTCGACCGGGTCCTCGTCGCCGGGCTGCTGCGCCCCCAGCCCGCCGAGGCCGCCGGCCTGACCGCGCTCGCCGACGCCGTCGCGGGCACGCCGCTGGCCGTCAGGGTCGCCGAGGCGGCCGACCGGGCCGCGGCCGGCACCGCGACCGAGGAGCAGCTCGTCGCCCTGGCCGCCGCCCGCACCGCGCTGCTCGGCTCCGTCCACGACGCGCTGCTGGTGCGCGCCACGGAGGCCTGCGGACGGCCCCGCGCGGCGGAGACCGAGCCGGTGTCCGGCGCAGGGCAGGCGCCGAACCTGCTCGCGGCCGCCCGCTCCTGGCTCGCCGACCTGGCGCGCGCCGGATGGCGGGGCATCGACCACGAACTGGTCTCGGCAGCCGCCCAGGTCGTCTCCGCGATGCTCCCCGACCCGGCGCTGCGCCGCTCGGCCACGCTCCTGGACGGCTTCGCCGCCGAACTCGCCGCATCCTGCCCGGGCTCGGCGCTGGAGCGCATCCCGGCACGCCGCTGGGGCGACCTGTGGGCACGCGCGATGCTGCTGACGCTGCCCGGCGCGGCCGGGACGCCGGCCACCGGCACGGCCACCGGCCGCCTGCTGCCCCTGGGCATCGACGTCCAGGAACACCCGACGGCCGTACAGGCCCAGGTGCACGCGGTGTTCGAGCCGGCGGACGGTTCCGCGCCGCGCCTGGTGCGGGCCGCGGTGTCGGCGCCGAAGCCCGACACGGTCCTGGAGGCCGGCCTGTGGCAGTTGCTGCGCCCGCACATGTCGCTGCTGGCGGCAGCCGGTGACGGCCGTGCGATGGAGCTCGCCGGCATGCCCGTCACCGCCGAGGGGGACCTCGTCTGGAGCGATGAGCACGCCCGCCCGAGCGGGCCCGCGGACGCCTTCGCCACCGCCCGCGTCGCCCTGCCCACCGCGACGGACCCGGCGACCGCGCCCCTGGACCGGCACCCGGTGCGCATCGCCGTCCCGGTGTTCCTGGAGGGGTACACCGCCCGGCAGGACGACGGCGCGTTGACGTTCACCGTGGCCGGAGTTCCGCTCCCCGTCGACACCGACCGCATCCCGACCGCGGGACCCTTGACCCCCGACGCCGTGGCGGCGTCCGGCGCGTGCATCGGGCTGTTGCGCTGGGACGCCGGGACGTACCGCGTCCAGCCGCTGGCCGTCGAGACGACCGTGCGCAAGAAGGCCGTCGCGATCCACGCCGGGGGTTGGGCCGGAGGAACGACCGACAAGGCCGGCGTCAAGGCGGAGAAGGCGGCCACCGACGCGGTGGCCGTGCTGCGGGAGCGGGCCGGAAGGTTGCTGCGCTCATGACGGAACACCCGATCCCGACGGCCGGCCACGAGCCGGCGACCGGGCGGCACCCGGACGCACACCACCCCGGGGCGGACGCCGACGACAACCGCCGTCAGGTCCTGTACTGGCGGCTCCTGGCCCGCCTCTTCGACGGCGAGGAGCAGGCCGCCCTGGAGTCGGCGAGTCTGGCGGTCGTCGAGGACATCGGTCTGCCGTCGTCCCTGCTGGATCCGCAGGCCTCCGTCGACTCGGTCGTGCAGCGCCACCCCCAGCTGGCCGACGAGTTCGACGGGTTGATGACACCCGATCCGGACGGTGACGGCGAGCGTGACCGGGCCGCCGAGGTGCGGCGGGCGGCGCTGGTGTCCAAGGTGCTGCTCAACGTGTTCGCCTCCGGTTCCGGCACCGTCACCGCCGGGCAGCTGACCCGCTGGCAGTCCGACGCGGGCTGGCTGGAGCGGGCGCTCGGCTGCCGGCCCGGCGAGCTGCGCTCCGGCCGCGCCGGGGCGTCCCCCGATCTCGGTGGGCTGATCCCGGCGATCGGACCGGAGCTCGGCGCCATGGAAGCCGACCTCGTCAAGCGGATGCACCTGCGCGAGGTGCTGGCCGACCCCCGGCTCGCCGCCCGGCTGACACCGAGCATGTCGCTGATCGAGCAACTGCTGCGCGACAAGAACAACCTGTCGGACGTGGCCCTGGCCAACGCCAAGTCCCTGATCCGGCGCTTCGTGGACGAGGTCGCCGAGGTGCTGCGCACCCAGGTGGAGAAGGCCTCGGTCGGCGCCCTGGACCGCTCGATCCCGCCGAAGCGGGTGTTCCGGAACCTCGACCTCGACCGCACGATCTGGAAGAACCTCACCAACTGGAGTCCGGAGGACGAGCGGCTGTACGTCGACCGCCTCTTCTACCGGCACACCGCCCGCAGAACGACCCCCCAGCGGCTGATCGTGGTCGTGGACCAGTCGGGGTCGATGCTCGACTCGATGGTCAACTGCACCATCCTCGCGTCGATCTTCGCCGGGCTGCCGAAGGTGGACGTCCACCTGATCGCGTACGACACGCGGGCCGTCGATCTCACCCCGTGGGTGCACGACCCCTTCGAGACGCTGCTGCGGACCAACCTCGGCGGGGGCAACGACGGCCCCGTCGCGATGGCCATGGCCCGCCCGAAGATCACCGAGCCGCGGAACACCGTGATGGTGTGGATCTCGGACTTCTACGAGTTCAACCGCTCCCAGCCGCTGTTCGAGGGCATCGAGGCGGTCCACCGCTCCGGCGTGAAGTTCATCCCGGTCGGCTCGGTGACCAGCTCCGGCCGCCAGGAGGTCAACCCCTGGTTCCGTGAGCGGTTCAAAGCCCTCGGCACACCGGTGGTCTCCGGCCACATCAGCAAGCTCGTCCAGGAACTCAAGACGTTCCTCGCCTAGAAAGGCCCTCACATGCCCGACCTGTTGCGCGCCCCCGCCGAGATCAAGTACGCCGAGGAGCTGGACTGGCTGGAGTCGATCGACGACAACCCCAAGCCGTTCTCCTGGCGGCTCTCCCCGAAGATGGTCCGGCTGTTCATCCTGGGCTCCGAGCGCTCCGACAACCTGGACCGGGAGATCACGCAGAAGTGGTTCGGCGACCGCAGCTTCGTCGAGCGCTCCATCGTCACCCTCGCCTCCGACCGCGGGCTGCTGCTCATCGGGGACCCCGGCACCGGCAAGAGCTGGCTGGCCGAGCTGCTGGCCACCGCCATCTGCCGCAACTCCACCCTGGTGGTGCAGGGCACGGCCGGCACCACCGAGGACCACATCAAGTACTCGTGGAACGTGTCCATGGTCATCGCCAAGGGCCAGTCGCGGCAGTCGATGATCCCGTCACCGATCATGACCGCGATGGAGACGGGGTCGATCGGCCGCTTCGAGGAGCTCACCCGCTCCACCAGCGATGTCCAGGACGCGCTGATCTCGATCCTGTCGGAGAAGTACATCTCGGTTCCCGAACTCGACAGTGAAAACATCGTCTTCGCCAAGCCCGGTTTCTCGATCATCGCCACCGCCAACAGCCGCGACCGCGGGGTCAACGACCTGTCCTCGGCGCTCAAGCGCCGCTTCAACTTCGTCCGCGTCCCGGTGATGACGAACCGGAAGAGCGAGGCGGAGATCGTCCGCTTCCGCACCGAGGAACTGCTGCACCGCCACCAGCTCGAGTTGGACGTGCCGCCGACGCTGCTGGACGTGCTGCTGCAGAGCTTCGCCGACCTGCGGGCCTCGGCGGCGGCCGCCGGCAGCGACGACGAGAAGCTGGAGTCCGCGCTGTCGACCGCCGAGCAGATCGGTGTACTGGAGGACGCGATCCTGCACAGCAACTTCTTCGGCGAGCGCGCTCTGACCGCGCACACGCTGGCCACCTCGCTCGTCGGGTCGCTGGCCCGGCGGGAACCGGAGGACCTGGCGATCCTCAACAAGTACCTGCACGGTGTCGTCGAGCCGCGCAGCAAGCAGGAGGGCGGCTCCTGGCCCGAGTTCCTCGAGGGCGGCCGCGACGCGATCGCCACCCTGTCATGAGCGGTCCGCACGAGGGGACGTTCGAGGCGCTGCGCACGCAGCTGCAGGAGACGGCCGCGACGTTCGCCGACGGGCCCGGGGCCCTGGAGGGCATCCTTCTGGGCATCGTCGACGACGTCGACCGGGCCGTGCGCGAACCGCTGGAGATCTTCCCCGTCTGCCACCACTCGCCCGCCTCCGCCATCGCGATGGCCCGCCGCCTGCGCGACAAGCAGCCCAAGGTCGTGTACCTGGAGCTGTGCGAGGACATGGCGCCGCTCCTGACCGAACTGCGCAACTGCAGGCTCCCGGTGGCGGTCCAGTCGTTCGCGACCGAGATCGACGGGTTCCCGGCCGACTGGTCCCCGCTGTCGGTGGTCGCACCGATCACCGAGGCCTCGGCCGAGTACCAGGCGATCGCCTACGCGCTGGACACCCCGGGCGTCGAGCTCGTCCTCGTCGACCGCTCCTCCGACCACGTCTTCCAGTGGGACACCCGCGGCGCCGATCCGGGCGACGAGCCGTCTCCCGCCGCCGGAGCGCCGGACGCGCCGCCCGCCGAGGAGGAGGCCGTCCTGCACGGCGACGCGGTCGGCGTCGAGATCGGGGACCTGCGGCCCCGCTTCGCCGAGCTGGAGGAGCACCTGCTGCGCAACGGGCGGGTGCGGCACTGGTCGGAGTGGTGGCACCAGTACGTCGAACTGCCCCTCGGCGACAGTGACCACGACACCTACCGCCAGGTCATGCTCCTGATCGGCAGCCTCTTCCGGCGCCTGGCGCCGGGCGACGCCGCGCGGGTGCGGGTGGACGAGGACCGCGAACGGTTCATGTGGACCAGGATGCGCGAGCACCTGGCCGCGACCGGTACCGATCCCGCGGACTGCCTCTACGTCTGCGGCGCCTTCCACGCGGCCAGCCGGGTCGCGGAGTTCGGCGTCCAGGGCACCGACACCTTCGCCATCACTCCGCGCACCGCCACCAAGTGGCTGCACGGCCTGATCCCGTCCAGCCACGCGGCGATCGAGGCACAGTTCGGCCTGGCCGCCGGTTCGGTGTCGATCGCGGCGACGGTCTGGGCGAAGAACGTGCGGCGCACCCGCGTGCAGCCGTTCCGCCTGGAGGGACAGGCGGGGGCGAAGTCGAAGGCGAAGAAGAGCGCGGCGGCGGCCCCCGTGCCGGTGGTGCCGCCCGGGGACCGGCTGACGGGCTTCCTGCGGCAGCCGCCCGTGCTGGACCGGCTGGACGAGGCGGAACTGCTCGGCTGGTCGGTGGAGATCGTGCGCGCCGCGCGCCGCAACGGCTATCTCGCCTCCACCGCCGACGCCATCGCGGTGTTCGAGACGTCGATCCTGCTCGCCGGTATGCGCGACCGGACCCGGCCGACGCCGTACGACTTCCAGGACGCTGCCGTCACCTGCATCGAGAAGGACTCCGTGCCGGGGCGGCGGGACGTGCGCCGCCTCGTGGAGATCATGATGGGCGGCGACCGGATCGGGCAGGTCGGCTACGACGCGCTGCCGCCGCTCGCCCGTGACGTGCACGACCGGCTCGCCCCCCTGGACCTCGAACTGCAGCAGCGCGGCGTGCGGCGCGCCCTGCTGGACGTCGTGTCCCGGCCCGAGCTGGAGCCGTGCTCGGACGTGCTGTGGATGCTGCGCCGGCTGATGCCGCACGGCGCCGCGCGGCCGATCATGGGTGAGCGGAAACTGGGGGAGCGACCGCTCCAGGAATCCTGGGACGTGGCGCTGGGCACCCACCAGCGGGCGCTCATCGAGCTCGGCTACGAGGGCGTCAGCATCGAACAGGTCCTGGAGCAGCGGCTGCGCCGGACGGCGTACGGGGCGCAGGCGACCGCGGCGACCGCCCTGGAGACCGTCGAGGACGCCACGCTGTACCTGCGGAGCCGCCGGATCGCCGACGAGCTGGGCACCCGCGCCCTGGAGCTGCTGTCGGCCGAGCGCACCGCGGACGGAGCGCCGGAGGTGCTGCGCCGGGTCCGGCGGCTGCTGGCCTATTACCGCACCAGCGAGCCGGTGCTGCCCGCGTGGATCGAGTCCTTCGTCAAGGCCGGGTACGCGCACTACTGCACCCTGCTGCCGACGGCGTTCACCGACGACGACGCCTCGGTCCGCCAGGTGGCGGCGATGCTGGGGTTCCTGTTCAGCATGGAGGGACTGGCGCTGTCCCTGGGCTGCGACCGGACCCAGCTGGAGCTGGCCGTCGCCCAGTCGCATCCGCGGGACCCGGCCAGGACGGCGCTGCTGTGGGCGGCGCAGGTACAGCTCGGCCACCTGAGCCGTGCGGACCTCCGGGCGCGGTGCGACGAGCTGCTGGACAACCCGATGGTGGTACCCGCCTATCCGCGGTACCTCAGCGGGTTCGTGCAGGCCCTGGAGCCCGTTCCGGGTCTGACGGACTTCGTCGTGGAGGCGGTGTCGAACGCGTTCGGCCGGCTGCCCGACCCCGTGCTCCTGCCGTGGCTGCCGACCCTGATCACCACGCTGCGGGCAGGCGGCGCCGAACTGGCCCCGCTGCTGATCCGCGAGGCGGGGAAGGTCTTTCCCGGCCGGCTGGCGGCGCTGGACGCGTGGGTGCCGCCCTGGCGGACGCCGACGGGAGCGCGGGCCGTGCCGTCGTCGCGGCCCGCGGAGGGTGGTCGCGGCTGCGCGCTGCTCGCCGCCCATCCCGCGACGTGCGACGCGGTCGCGCACCTGCTGGGCTGCGACGAGCCGTGGCGGACCGCCGCCCCCGAGCCGCGCGGAGCGGCCCTGGTCGCGCTGCATCCGGACACGGCGCAGGCCCTGGAGGCGGTGCTGGCGGGCACGGAAGGCCGGTGAGCGGCGGGCCCGTGCGGCGCGGCCCGCCTCGCGGACGCTGCCCGCCGGCACGACCATCGACCGGGCCGCCGTGTCAAGCCCCGTGACCACGCTTCGTGTGTGGTCGAACCGACCGCCGGGGAAGCCGTTCGCGTCCTACCATCTCCGGCATGCTGCTTCGTCGAATGCTGCGCATGTGCATGGTCCTCGCGGTGGTCCTCACCGGAGTGGTCCAGGGAAGTGTCGGGACGGCGTGGGCCGGTCAGGGCCCGCCACCGTCCGAGCGGGAATTGCTGTTCTTCAACCACGCCTACGGCGTGCTCGACCGGGAGACCGCCGACGCCATCGAGCACTCCGCCTATCTGCGGGACTTCGCCAACTTCCAGGTCCGCACCACGACGGGCTCCGGTGGGCAGACCTGGACCGGGCGGTACCTGATGGGCCGGCAGACCTATCTCGAACTGTTCGGGGTCGGCGATCTGCCCGGTCAGGACGCCGCCTTCGGCTCCGCCGGGATGGGGGTCTCGGTCGAGGAGGCCGGCGACCTGGCCACGGTGCTCCAGCGGTTGCGGGACCAGGGAACGCCCGATCCGATCCAGTTCCGGCAGACGCGGGACTTCGGCGACGGCGTCCCCGTCCCCTGGTTCGACGCCGTCTTCACCACCGACCAGTACGACACCTTCGGCGCCTGGGGGATGGAGTACCGGCCGGAGTACTTCGCGGACCCGCGCAGCAACACCGAACCGGCGGGCCACCCCGGCGACGTCGGCCGGGAGCGCTACCTGTCCGACGACTACCGCAACCACCTCATGCGGAACGTGGCCGCCATCCGGATCGGAGTCACCGCACGGGACCTCGGCGCCACGGTGCCGTTGCTGACGGCCGGCGGCTTCCGCGTCCACTCCGTGCCCGGCGGCGTCGTCGCCCAGGGCGGCGGCACCACGATCCGGTTCGACGCCGTCGCGCGGGACCAGGTGGGGCTGCGCCAGATCACGATGTCGCTCAACCGGTCCGTCGCCCACCAGCACGTGGAGCGGATCGGCCGATCGACGCTGACGGTCGGCCCCGGCCCCCGCGCCGTGTGGAACTTCCCCACCACGCCGTAACCGGGACCGGGCGCCCCTCCGCACGCATCCGCGGCCGGGCCGGCCGAGTGGACCTCCCACCCGGCCGGCCCGGCCCTTTCGCGGTTCGGCGGGCGGTCAGCATCCGGTCAGCGCGCGGTGCGCGCCGTCACGCAGCCTGTGGGCAGTGCACGGGAAGGGCCCGTGCGGCACCTGCGGGGAGCACTCGATGCAGAACCACACCGTCCTCATCTCCGGCGCGAGCATCGGTGGCCCGGCGCTCGCCTACTGGCTGACCGAGTACGGCTTCGACGTCACCGTCGTGGAGCGCGCCCCGGGCCTGCGCCCCGGCGGACAGGCCGTCGACGTGCGCGGCCCGGCGCTGGTGGTCGCCGAGCGGATGGGCGTGCTGGACGAACTGCGCGAGCTGGCCACCGACATGCGGGGCATGTCGGTGGTCGACGCCGCGGGCGTGGAGCTCTACCGCAGCACGGAGGGCACCATCAGCGGCGGCGACTTCGCCACCGCGGACGTCGAGATCCTCCGCGACGACCTGTGCCAGGTCCTGTCCCGCGGCGCCGCCGGCCGGGTCGCCCACCTGTTCGACGATTCCATCGCCGCGCTCACCCAGGACGAGCACGGCGTCCAGGTCACCTTCGAGAAGGCCGCCGCGCGCACCTTCGACCTGGTGGTGGGCGCCGACGGGCTGCACTCCAACACGCGGCGGCTGGCGTTCGGCCCGGAGGCCGACTACATCACCCACCTCGGCACCTACCTGTCGGTCTTCACCGCCCCCAACTACCTGGACCTCGACCGCTGGCAGGTCTGGCACCAGGCCGCCGGCGCCGGCGGCGCGATCATGACCGCTCGCGGCAACGCCGAGATCCGGGTCTTCGCGGGATTCGAGACACCGGAGCCCGTCGCGTACGACTTCCGCGACATCGAGGCGCAGAAGAAGCTGGTCCACGACCGCATGGCCGACGTCGGCTGGGAGTTTCCCCGGGCCCTGCGGTACATGTGGGACGCACCGGACTTCCACTTCGATTCGATGAGTCAGATCCACCTGGACCAGTGGTGGCGCGGGCGCGTGGCCCTGGTCGGCGACGCCGGCTACTGCGGCTCGCCGATGTCGGGGCAGGGCACCAGCATGGCCCTGGTCGGCGCGTATGTGCTGGCGGGCGAGTTGAAGGCCGCCCAGGGCGATCACCGGATCGCCTTCCCCGCCTACCAGGACGCGCTGCGCGACTACGTGGCGGAGAACCAGCGGCTCGCCCTGACCAACCAGGCCCGCATGGCGGCCGAGACCGGTACCGCCGAGGGGGAGCCCGGGGTCGGGGCGGACCTCCAGGACGTCGGCCAGGCGGTCAACGGCCTGGAGCTGAAGGAGTACTGAACCGGACCGCCGGTCAGTGGGTGGTTCTCGCGGCCGCGGCGCGGCCCCGGGCCGCACGGCGCTTCGCCGCCCGCCGCTCGTCCTCGCTCATCCCGCCGCAGACGCCGGCGTCCTGTCCGGACTCCAGGGCCCAGCTCAGGCAGGAGTCCTGCACAGGGCAGCGGTGGCACACCGCCTTCGCCTGCTCGATCTGCAGCAGGGACGGGCCGGTGGTGCCGACGGGGAAGAACAGTTCGGGGTCCTCGTCACGACAGGCCGCACGGTGTCGCCAGTTCAAGGGAATCCCTCCGATGCGTGTCGCGGGCGGCGGGCTCGCCGGTCGGGCCCGCTCGGTGCCGCCGTGTGTCACGCGTGCCCAGAGTTCTGTGATCCACACAGCGGGACTCCATCGGATGCCGGCAGATGCCCGGGCGCCCGATCCGCGGCCGCCCGGGCAGGGCGTCACAGCTCCCGCAGCGCCGGCAACAGGGTGTGCTCGGCCCACTCCAGGAAGGGCAGTTGGTGCTCGCCCCCGATCTGGACCAGGGCGATCTCGGTGAAGCCGGCCTCCGCGTAGGGGCGGACCGCGTCGACGAAGGCCGTGACGTCGTTTCCGCAGGGGATGGCGCCGGCGACGTCCTCGGGCCGGACGAACTGGGTGGCTCCCGCGAAGCCGCTGGTGCCCGGCAGGTCCGCGTTGACCTTCCAGCCGCCGCCGAACCAGCGGAACTGGTCGTGGGCGCGTTCGACCGCCGCGTCGCGGTCGGGGTCGTAGCAGACGGGGAGCTGGCCCACCCGGGGCTTGCCGGCCCCGCCGTGGCGGTCGAAGGCCTCCAGCAGCTCCGCCTCGGGTTCGGTGGCGATCACCAGGTCGGCGAGTTCGCCCGCCAGGGCGCACGAGCGGGGGCCGGAGACGGCGATCCCGATGGGCGGCGGCTGGTCGGGCAGGTCCCACAGCTTGGCGCCCTCGACGTCGAAGTGCGTGCCGTGGTGGTTGACGTAGCCGCCGGCGAACAGGGACCGGATGATGCCGACGGCCTCCGCCAGCATCTCCTGCCGCACCCCGGCGGTCGGCCAGCCGCCGCCGACGACGTGTTCGTTGAGGTTCTCGCCCGCTCCCAGGCCGAGCCGGAACCGGCCCTGCGCCAGCAGCTGCATCGTCGCGGCCTTCTGGGCGATCACCGCGGGGTGGTAGCGCATCGTCGGGCAGGTCACGTACGTCATCAGCGGGATGCGCGAGGTGGCCTGGGCGGCCGCGCCCAGCACGCTCCACGCGTAGGGGGCGTGCCCCTGCGAGTCGAGCCACGGGGAGTAGTGGTCCGAGATGACGGAGAAGTCAAAGCCCACCTCCTCCGCCCGGACGACGTGCTCGACGAGCTCGACCGGGCCGGCCTGCTCGGTCATCATCGTGTAGCCGATTTTCACCATGTGTCTCCGGGTTCCCGCCCAGACCGGCGGTTAACGCCCCCCGCCCGCCGTCACCCGTTCGACCCCGGCCGCTCCTCCCGCGGCGGCGTGTCGCTGCGGTCCCGGTGCCGCAACCAGAGGGCGGGCAGGAACCAGCAGACTGCGAACCACACCACCATCACGCCCACCCACACCCCCGCCGTGGACGCGGAAGCGGCCACCCGCAGGATCAGCAGCAGCGCCGAGGCGACCGTGCCGAGCAGCAGCACCAGTCCGACCAGGGTGAACCGGGACCCCCACACCACCGCCTCGGGCTTCAGCCGGTGGCCGGTGACCAGGCGGTGCAGGGAGACGGGGGCAATGAGCGCGCCGGTGGCGGCCGCGCCCAGCAGGACCGTCGTGAGGTAGATGGTCCGGTCGACGTCGGAGAGGTCGACGAAGCGCGGTGTGAACGCGACGGTCAGCAGGAACCCCAGCAGGATCTGCACCCCGGTCTCGGCGACCCGCACCTCCTGCAGCAGCTCCAGCCACAGCCGGTCGGCGCGCTGCTCCGGATCCTCGTCGCTGCGCGTCTGCCTGTTGTCCGCCGGCGCGGTCATGCCGGTTCGCCTGCCTTCTTACGGCCGGGGAGGAACTCCTGGATCTTGGCCTTGACGCCCTGTTTGATCATGCCGGCGCGGTCGCTGTCCCCTGTGAGGAGGGCGGCGGCGGTCGCCTCCATCTGCTCCCAGGTGGCGTGCGGCGGGATCGGCGGCACGGCCGGATCCGTACGGAACTCCACCACCACCGGGCCGCTCGCCGTCAGAGCGGCGTCCCAGGCGGGTGTGACGTCCTCCGGCTTCTCCACCCGGATCCCGGTCAGGCCGATGGACGCGGCGAACTCCGCGTAGGGCACGTCCGGCAGGGACTGCGAGGGCAGGAACCGCGGGGCGCCGCGCAGGGCGCGCATCTCCCAGCCGACCTGGTTGAGGTCCTGGTTGTTCCACACGGCGACGACCAGGCGCGGGTCCTGCCACTCGGCGCGGTACTTCGCCGCGGTGATCAGTTCCGCCAGGCCGTTCATCTGCATCGCGCCGTCACCGACCAGGGCGATCAGCACGTCGGCGGCCTTCGCGAGCGCGCCGGCGGCGGGAATGGCCGACCACTCGCTCACGCCGAGGCTGGAGGGCACCATCGTGAAGTCGTGCGTGGGCGCCGCGTACTCCAGCTCCTGCACGTCGGCCGGGATGATGACGGCGGTGGGCGCGCGGCGCGTGTAGGCGGTGCGGATCGCCCGGTCCAGGACGTCGGGGAGCTGTTCCGGCACGGTGACCGTCTCGACGAAGTCGGACGCCACGTCCTTGAACAGCGAGTGCAGGTCCACTTCCTGCTGGTAGGAGCCGCCGATGGCGCTGCGGTCGGTCCGGCCGACGATGGCCACCACCGGGACGTGGTCGAGTTTCGCGTCGTACAGGCCGTTGAGCAGGTGGATCGCCCCCGGCCCCGAGGTGGCGCAGTACACCCCGACCTTCCCGGAGAACTTGGCGTGGCCGACGGCCTGGAAGGCCGCCATCTCCTCGTGCCGCGCCTGGATGAACCGCGGGTTGTCGTCCGCCCGGCCCCAGGCGGCGAGCAGGCCGTTGATGCCGTCACCCGGATAGGCGGAGACCTGCTCGACTCCCCACTCCCGCAGCCGGGAGAGCAGGTGGTCCGAAACCGTCGTGCTCATGGAGCGGCTCCCCTGGATCGTCGTCGGCCTCCGTGCGGCGGGGGCGGTGAGGGTGGTCGGGTAACCCGCGCTACCGGGGGCAAACCCTCACCGCGACCGCCGCTCCGCTACGCCGTACCGCCGAACACCGCCAGGAACGTGTCGTTGAAGGCCTTGAGGTCGTCCGGCTTGCGGCTGGTGACCAGCGTGTTGGGTCCGCCGGTGCACACCTTGACCTGCTCGTCGACCCAGGTGGCGCCCGCGTTGGTGAGGTCGGTGCGCAGGCTCGGCCAGGAGGTGAGGGTGCGCCCGTGCACGACGCCGGCTTCGATGAGGGTCCAGGGGGCGTGGCAGATCGCGGCGACCGGCTTGCCCGCGTCGAAGAAGGCCTTGACGAACGACACGGCCGCTTCGTCCAGGCGCAGCGCGTCCGGGTTGGCGACGCCGCCGGGCAGGACCAGCCCGTCGAAGTCGTCGACCGACGCCTCGCCGACGACCTCGTCGACGGGGAAGGTGTCGGCCTTGTCCAGGTGGTTGAACGCCTGGACCTCCCCGCTTTCGGTGGAGATCAGCCGGGCGATGCCGCCGGCGGCGGTGACGGCCTGCCACGGCTCGGTCAGCTCGACCTGTTCGATGCCCTCAGGAGCCACGAGGAAGGCGACCTTCATCTTCACTCACATCCGTTTCTTCCGTTTTGTACAGCCTTTCCATGTCACGCCTGCCCGAGCGGCCCATGCCAAAACCAGGGGGGTGGCCTGTTGGCCCGTTCGGGGCGGGAGATGTCCGGCACCGATGCCCGGGGCGGCTAGGACTTGCCGGCCTTGCCGTGCGACTTGTCCTTGGCCTTGCCTTTTCCGTGGCCGCTGCCGCCCGCGTCGGCTGCGGTGGCCGGGGCTCGGGTCCCCTGGACGGCCGCGGTCGGCGCGTCCCGCGTGGTGTGCGCCGGAGCCGCGGGCGTGGCGGTGGGCGGCGCGCCGGTGGTGCCGCGCGAGGGCGACGGCTGGGCGGGGGCACTGCTGCTGGGCAGCGGGTGCTGGACGGCCGCGTCGGGGGTTTCCGGTCGGTCGTCCAGCATCGACAGGGCGGCTCCCGCGCCGCCCAGCAGCACGCCGGCGGCCACGGCCGCGACCAGCACGCGCCGCCGCCGGGGCGAGGGCCCCGCCGCGCCCGGGGGAGTGGTGTCGTCGGAGTCGAAGCGCGCCCGGCCGAGGGCCGTGGCGCCCACCGGCAGCGCGGCGGCCGCGGCCACCGCCGTGGGGAAGCCCACGGCGGCCGCGTCCTCGAGGAGCTGGACGCAGCGGGCGGCGTCCGGCCGGGCGCCGGGATCGGTGTCGGTCATGGCCTCGATGACGGACGCCAGCGGTTCCGGCACGCACGGGGATATCACCGGCGGGCGCAGCAGCCGGGCGGTTCCGACCTCGGGAGGATTGCCCTGGTACTCGCGCTCGCCCTTGAGCGCTTCGAGCAGGACCAGACCCAGACCGTAGATGTCACTGGCGGGCCCCGAGCGCTGTCCGAGGACCTGCTCGGGGGAGAGGTAGGCGATGGTGCCGACGACCGTGCCCGGTTCGGCGCGCGTGGGCTCGTCGACGAGGCGGGACAGCCCGAAGTCGGCCAGGTAGGGGGCCTCGTCGGGACCGATCAGGATGTTGGACGGCTTCACGTCGCGGTGGATGATGCCCGCCGCGTGCACGTGCGCCAGCGCCGACGCCAGCCGGACGCCCAGGCGCGCCACATGCTCGCCGTCGAGGGGGCCATCGCTTAAGCGGTCGCGCAGGGTCACCCCGCGGATCAGGTGCATCACCACATAGGCGCCGCCCTCGTGCCGGCCCATGTCGTAGACCGGGACCAGGGAGGGGTGCGCGAGCCGCCCCAGGAGCAGCGCCTCCTTGCAGAACCCGTCCGCCGTCGCCGCCGTGGCCCCGGGCCGGAAGACCTTGATCGCGACCTCGCGCGGCAGTTGCAGGTCGGTGCCCTGGAACACGTCCGCGGTGCCGCCCGCTCCCAGCAGTTCGTCCAGGCGGTAGCGGCCGCCGATGACATCGCCCGCGTGGGGGCCGGAATTCAGGGTTCGGCTGGGGTGGGCGGTCATGCGGTCTCCCTGGCGCGTCCTGCAGTGGACCGTCGTCTACCCGGCCCTCAATGGCTTATGCAGACAGCGGGTTGTACGCGATCAGTGTGATCCGGCGCGGGCGCTCGCGCCATCGTTCGATCGGTTTTCTCCCGCCGGTCTGCCGTGCCGGCGGAAAAGCACTCGTGCCGGCCGCCACCGGCTCAGTAATCTCCGGCGCATGCTGCCCCCCGTGCACACGAACGAAGAGTGGGACGCCGTCGTCGGCGACGAGACGGTCATCCGGCCCGGAGCGGAGCATCTGACGGGCCGTCTGGGCCTCGCCGGGCAGCCCCTGCGGCGCTATCCCGAGGGCTCCGTCCCGGTCTACGCGGTGGGGGACCGGCATGTGCTCAAGCTGTACCCCACCGTCTCCGCCGACGACGGCCGCACCGAGGCACACGTCCTGGAACACCTCCACGGCAAGCTGCCCGTGGCCACCCCGGAGGTGCACGCCGCCGGCGCGTACGAGAACGGCTGGCGCTACGTCCTGATGACGCAACTCCCCGGCCAAGGGCTGGCCGCGGCGTGGCCACGGGTGCCCGGGGCGGACCAGGACCGGTTGGCCAGTGAGGTCGGCGCCGCGCTCGCGGCCCTGCACGCGCTCGACGCCGAACCGTTGCGGACGGTGCTCGGGCCGCCGGGCTGGAGCGCGTTCCTGGCCCGGCAGCGGGCGGGGACCGTGGCGCGCCAGCGCGAGCGCGAGCTGCCCGAACCCTGGCTGGAGCGGATACCGGACTTCCTCGCCTCGGTCCCGTTGGCCGCGGAACCGGAGCGGGTGCTGCTGCACACCGAGGTCATGCGGGAACACCTGCTGGTGGACCCCGGCCGATGGACGCTCAGCGGCCTGTTCGACTTCGAGCCGGCCATGCTCGGCGACGGCGCCTACGAGTTCGTCGCCGTCGGCCTGTTCGTGTCCCGCGGTGATCCGCGGCTGTTCGCCCGGATCGCCGCGGCCTACGGCCGCACCTTTCCGCCCCGCGTGCTGATGGCGTACACGCTCCTGCACGTCTACAGCAACCTGCCCTGGTACTTCCGGGAGCTGCCGGCCCCGCCCGAGGACACGTGGGACGCGCTGGCCGAAACCTGGTTCGGCACCGGCTGACGGCGAATGCGTGTGCGCCGCCGGACCGCCGGGCAGGCGCCGTCCGAGGGCGGCCCGCCGAACCGATCGGCAGGGGACCTCACGCCACCGCACCACGACGGAAGGGGTCCTTGTGACCGACAGCATGTGGGGATACCTGGCAACCGCAGGCCACCAGACCGGCACGGACCTGACCGGATTCACGGTCGAGGCGACCAACGGCAGCATCGGCAAGGTCGACAAGCACTCCGACGAGGTGAGCGCCGCCTACATCGTCGTCGACACCGGAATGTGGATCTTCGGCAAGCACGTCCTGCTCCCGGCCGGGACGATCCAGGCCATCGACGTCGCGGAGCGCAAGATATACGTCGCCCGCGACAAGGACGAGATCAAGAACGCTCCGGAGTTCGACAAGGACAAGCACACCGGTGACTCGGGTTACCACGAGCAGGTCGAGGTCTACTACGGGGCCGAGCGCCCCTGAACGGCCCTGCGCCGCCGGCCAGCGCCCGGCGCCGGCCCCCGCCCCCGCCTCCGTCCCGTCGCGCTCGCTGCCGGCGGGACGGAGGCGTCCTCACCTCCGGTCGAGCGGGGCGACCGCGCACAGCGCCCCGGGGAGCAGGGCGTCCCTCCGGGGTCACCCGTCCGGAGCAACCGCGTCCGCCCACGCGGCACCGCCGCACCGCGCAGCACGCGGTGGCGGCGTCCGCGGCGCGGGTCGGCGGACCGGCAGGCGGACCGGTAGGCGGCCGACCCGGCTCGTTGCGCCGCGTCTCACGTGCCGGTTGCCGGTGCGACCACCCGTGAAAGGATGTTCGGCATGGACGCGGTCGGTAGGAACAACGTCACGGTCACGGGGCCGCCGGACGGACCGGTGGTCATGCTGGCGCACGGTTTCGGGTGCGACCAGAACATGTGGCGTCTGGTGGTGCCGGTGCTGGCCGAGCGGTTCCGGGTGGTGATGTTCGACTACGTCGGCTCGGGGCGCTCGGACCTGTCGGCCTGGGACGAGCAGCGCTACGCCTCCCTGGACGGCTACGCGAGCGACGTCCTGAACATCTGCGACGAGCTGGACCTGTCCGAGGTGGCGTTCGTGGGGCACTCGGTCAGCTCGATGATCGGGGTGCGCGCGGTGGCCCGCGAGCCGCGGCGCTTCGCCAAGCTGGTCATGGTGACGCCCTCGCCCTGCTACATCGACGACCCGGGGTCGGGCTACGTCGGGGGATTCAGCGCCGACGACATCGATGAGCTGCTGGAGTCGCTGGACAGCAACTACCTGGGCTGGTCGGCGGCGATGGCGCCGGTCATCATGGGCAACCCGGACCGGCCCGAGCTCGGGCAGGAGCTGACCAACAGCTTCTGCGCCACCGACCCGGGCATGGCCGCGGTCTTCGCCCGCACCACGTTCCTGTCCGACTCCCGCGCCGAGCTGGCGTCCGTCCGCATGCCCACGCTGGTGCTGGAGTGCGCGCAGGACGTCATCGCCCCCCGCGAGGTCGGCGCGTTCGTGCACGCCGCCATCCCCGGCAGCCGGCTGGTGACGCTGGCCGCGACCGGGCACTGCCCGCAGCTCAGCGCCCCCGACGCCACCGCCCGGGAGATCGCGGACTTCGTCGGCGCCGCCCGGTGATGTGCGAGACGGACGACGCGTCCGACGGCTCGTACCGCAGACAGGACCCGGACAAGCACCGGAGGGCGGGCGCCGCGCGCGGCGACGCGGAGCACGCGGAGCACGCGGAGTTCTCCGCGCTGCTGGAGGACAGCATCGAGGACCTCTACGACAACGCCCCGTGCGGATACCTGTCGACGCTGCTGGACGGCCGGATCGCCAAGGTGAACACGACACTGCTGGATTGGCTCGGCTACACCCGCGCCGAGCTGGTGGGCCGCCGCCGCTTCTCGGACCTGTTGACGGTGGGCGGCAAGCTCTACCACGAGACGCACTTCGCGCCCCTGCTCGCCATGCAGAACAAGGTCTCCGGGATCGCGCTGGAGCTCAAGGCGTCCGACGGCAGCCGGCTGCCGGTCCTGGTCACCTCGGTGGTCAAGACCGGTACGGACGGGGAGCCGCTGCTGATCCGCACCACGCTGTTCGACGCCCGCGACCGCCGCGCCTACGAGCAGGAGCTGCTGCGCGCCCGCAGGGAGGCCGAAGAGGCCCACCGGGTCGCCGAGGCCGAGCGGGCGCGACTGCACCAGGTGCTGGCCATCCTGCAGAACAGCCTCCTGCCCCCGGCCCTGCCGCAGGTGCCGGGAGTGGAGGCCGCCGCGTACTACCACACGGCCTCCGCCGACGAGCTCGGCGGCGACTTCTACGACCTGTTCGCGCTCGGCGACGGCCGGTGGGGGTTCTTCCTCGGCGATGTCTGCGGCAAGGGCCCCGAGGCGGCCGCGGTCACCTCGCTGATCCGCTACACGCTGCGTGCCGCGTCGCTGCACGCCGACGATCCCGCCCAGGCCCTGGGCACCCTGAACGCGGCGATGCTCGCGGGCTACCCCGGGGACGATCCCCGCTACTGCACCACCATCGCGGGCACCCTCACCTCGCACGAGGGCGCGCTCCACGTCACGCTGGCCAGCGGCGGCCACCCGCCGGCACTGCTGCTGCGCGCCGACGGCAGCGCGCACTGCCTGCCCACGCCCGGCGGCATGCTCGTCGGCATCATGCCGCGCCCGAACTTCACCCGGACCACCGCCGTCCTGTATCCGGGCGACACGCTGCTGCTCTACACCGACGGCCTGACCGAGGCGCGGACCGCCGACGGCCCCCGCTACAGCGAGGACGCCCTGCACGCCTTCGCCGGCGACCTGGCACCGGCCGGCGCCCAGCAGACCATCACCGCCCTGACCGGACTGCTGCAGGGCTTCGGGGACGGTCTGGACGACGACACCGCCCTGCTCGCCCTCGGCGTACCCGCCACCGCAACCCCCAGGGGCACCGCGCCATGACGGACCTGAACCTCGTCACCCGCAGCACACCGACGGGCGCGGACCTGGCAGTGGCCGGTGATCTCGACCACGCCAGCGCCGGCCGGTTCCGCAGCGCTGTGGGCCTCGTCGCCCTCCACCGGGGTGACGTGCTGGTCGTGGATCTGCGCGGTCTGACCTTCTGCGACTCCAGCGGCATCACCGCGCTCATCGCCGCCCGCAACCAGGTCCAGGAACAGGGCGCCGACATCACGCTGGCGGAGGTCCCCGCGGCCACCGTCCGCATCCTGCGGCTCCTGGGCCTGGACCAGATCTTCGACATCCGGCCCGGAGCCGGGGCGGGCACCGGCGAGGGGTGAATTGCCTGGTTTTCCTGCACGGGGAAATCTGTCTTGCGTGCAGTAGACATTCGATTCTCAGGCTGGGTACTGTTCCTGTAGTAGCCAAAGGTCAGCAGAGACCGCTGGCCGGATTCGAGCAGGAAGGTTCGGAGCGACGCCATCAGGATCGCTCGCGCGACGGTATCGCGCGGGTACTCGCAAGGCCCCGGATTGGAAGGTGGTCCCCGGTCAGGCATTCACGATCCCCGCACTCCGCGTTCCCCCGGCGCGGCCGTGCGGACACGGCAGGACCGGTGCTTGCGCGCCGGTAGCCGCCGATGGTGTTGAACCGCCCTTTGGGGCCCCGGAAGCCGAGACGGCTCCCGGGGCCCCTCCATGCGTTTCCTTGGAGGCCGTATGACCGTCAGACACGAAGAGGCGTGATGAGTGAGCAGACCCCCGCGACCCCTGCGGACCGGTTCGACGACGAGGACTACCCCGCTTACACCATGGGCCGGGCCGCCGAGATGATCGGCACCAATGCCGCGTTCCTGCGCGCGATCGGTGAGGCGCGGTTGATCACCCCGCTGCGCTCCGAGGGCGGCCACCGCCGCTACTCCCGCTACCAGTTGCGCATCGCCGCCCGCGCCCGCGAGCTCGTCGACCAGGGCACCACGATCGAGACGGCGTGCCGCATCGTGGCGCTGGAGGACCAGCTCGAAGAGGCGCTCGCGCTCAACGAGGAACTGCGCCGACGCTCCCCCTGAGCCCTGCCGCCGCGAGTGCGGCGGGGCCGCGGGACAGCAGCCGGGCTCCGGTCGCGCCCGTCACCAGCAGGCCGACGATCATGACGGTCAGGGAGAGGCCGGGGCCGGACGTCCAGTCGACGTCCGACGCGTGGGCGCCCAGGACGACCGCCGCGGCGAGGGCGATGCCGGGGACGGCGAGGAGTGCGGGCCGGAGCCGGTGCAGGTCGTCCTCGGCCAGCGCGCCGAGGACGCCGACGCCGAGCGCGAGGGCCCAGACGCCGAGGGCCTGCGCGTCCGACCGGTTGACCGTCCACGGGACGAAGTCGGCCCAGAAGCGCGGCCTGGCGACCAGGCCCGCCCCGATCCCCAGCCAGGACGAGCCGAGGACCGCCAGCAGCGGCTTCGACCAGCCCGGCAGCGGCGCGATCCGCGCCGCGAGCGGCCGGGCCGGCTTCGTGTACTGCCATCCGACGCAGATGACCGCGGCGGTGGCGAGGACGCCGAGGACGGCGATCCAGCCGAGGCTGAACAGGACGAGGACCACCGAGCCGCCCTCGGCCACCTGCAGGTTGCCGCCGTTGCCCAGGCTCACGGCGAGCAGCCCGACGAGCACGACGGCCAGCGGGAGGGCGAGCGTGCGGACCTCCTCCCAGACGCGGGCCCGGCCGATCACCAGCAGTCCGGGCGAGACGCCGAGCATCGCCGCGCCGATCAGTCCGGGGGTCAGCGCCTCGGGTGACCTCCAGGCCCCGAAGACGTGGCCGGCGACGCTCACCGCGGCCATGAGCGCGCCGACCAGGAGGCTGACGATTGCCACGGCGACGGCCAGCATCGGAACGGCCGGCGTGAGCGCCCGTCCGCCGGCGTCCTGCGCCGGTGCGACGGCGGGCTCGGCGGGTGCGACGCCGACTTCCGCGGGTGCGACGGTGGGCTCCGCGGGTGCGGACGGGTCCATGGCCTCGGGCATCTGCGCTCCGTCTCAGATCGTCTCTCGGGCACTGCGCACGGCGTGCGGTGCGGTGTGCGGGGTGACCGACGCGGTCGGCGCGGCCGGCGCCGGGATCCGGTGCGCGCTGGGCGCGGTGGCCGGACCCTGCCGCTTGACCAGCTCGCGGCCGTACATCACGCGCAGGCTGACCACGACGGTCGCCGCGAAGGCCAGCACGCCGCAGCCGATGCCGACGCCCGCCGACAGGGCGGTCAGGCTGTCGAGGCCGAGGTAGCGCTCCAGGGGCAGCGCCGCGGCGACGGAGAACGCGGGGGCCAGGCACAGGCCGGCCCAGTGCAGCCGCCACTCCTCGCGCGCCCAGCTCCGGCCGCCGCGTCCCGCCGTGCGCTGGCGCGCGAACATCACGGCGTACGCCGCGCAGTACGGCACCAGGTACGCCGCCAGGAGGCGGTGCCCGTTCGCGCCCCAGCCCAGATAGGACCGGACGATCCAGGCCATGCCCGCCGCGCCGGCCAGGTGTGCCGCCACCAGCACCGGCGTCGGCACCCAGGTCCCGCGGACCCCGGTCACGGACCTGCGCCGGTCCATCGCGCGGGAGGCGACCAGCGCGCCGAACACCACGACGGAGCCGAGGTGCATGATCGCCACCCGGTTGATCTCCTCCATGGACAGACCCGGGAAGAGCCGGGGGAGCGCTCCCCACTCCAGGCGCAGCAGCGGCGCGGTCAGGAGGTAGCCGTAGCACAGCAGCATCCACCGCTGGTGCAGGTCGGGGAACCCGCCGACGGCGGCGAAGATCCCGAACGTCACGCTCATCACCGTGCCGATCAGGATGGTGGTGAGGTCGATCCAGAACGCGGCCCCGCTGAACGCGTCGGCCGGTGCCGTACGGACCAGGTAGATCGCCGCGCCCGTCATCGAGACGTACACCGTCACCGCGAACACCACGCCGGTGGCGCGGTGCAGCCGGGTGCGCCGCCGGACGGCCGTGAGGAACTGGACCGGCCCGAGCAGCATCAGCGCGCCGCCCAGGACGGAGTGGATGATCATCGGCAGCAGGGCGCGGCCGTAGGGCCCGACCCTGGTCGCGACCGCGTCGGCGGCGTAGCGCCCGGACACGGCGCGGGCCAGCACCCACTCACCGAGCGCCGGGGCACCCGGGTGCGCGTACGGCCACAGCCCGGTCATGGCGATCGGCGCGTAGCCCACGCAGACGACCACGAGGGTGATCGTGGCCACCCGGGACCAGGGGATGCTCCTCGGACGCTGCACGGCGGCTCCCTCGACGATCGCGACCCTCGATAGTCCTTTCTGGACTATCGGCAAGGTAGGGGTGATCCGCCGCCGGGGTCAACCTCCCCGTCGTCACGATCGGCGCTGATCCACCCACTGCCAGAAGTCGACCATCATGCGCTCGTAGCGCAGCCCGAACTCCAGGGCCTCGCGCTGCCCGCGCGTGAGCAAGTCGCCGACGCTCTCCTGGAGTTCCTCGTACTCCGCGAGGGTGCGGTGGTGCTCGGTGATCTGTACCGGGGCGATGACACCCGGTTCGGCGCCGAACCACAGTTTGAGAATGGCGCGTTCGCGTGCCTCGACCGGCACGAAGGCCGGGTCGGCGAGCCACTCCGCGAGCGCGGCCTTGCCGGCCTCCGTCACCTTCATCGCCCGGCGGTTGCGCGCGTTGGTGTCCCGCACCTCCGACAGCAGGCCCGCCGCCAGCAGGCGGTCGCACTGCGCGTAGACCTGCGCGTGGGGCATCGACCAGAACGGGGCCACGGTGCGAGCCGCCTCGACCTTCACGTCGTACGGGCTGGCCTCGCCCAGCTGGTCGATGATGCCGAGCACCAGGAACGAAGGGGGAGTCAACCGCACATCAGCCATGTCCCGACCGTATCGCGGCAGTCGGCGGGCCCGGCACGCCCGCGGCCGGGCCGGGACGGCAACGCGCGGGGCCGCAGCCGTGAACGGCTGCGGCCCCGGGACGTGCGGCGCTGCGCTCAGTGCTTGAAGGCGTCCTTGATGTGCTCGCCGGCCTGCTTGGCGTCGCTCTTGGCCTGCTCGGCCCTGCCCTCGGCCTCGAGACGCTCGTTGCCGACAGCCTTGCCCGCGGCTTCCTTGATCTTGCCCTTGGCCTTGTCCGCGGTGTTGGCGGCCTTGTCGTCGGTGCCCATGTTTCCTCCAAGGTAACTGCGGTCGTTGCACTCACCCGCCTACCCCGGCCGTCCGCGTCGATGCCCACCGCATCGCACTCCCCTTCAGGCGGGGGCGTAGCGCTGCAGGGTGATCCCGCCGCGGAAGGCCCTCGACTCCAGGAGCCTCAGCCGGGGGGCCTCGTAACCCTCGGGGAACAGCCGGCGGCCGCGGCCCTGGACCGTCGGGTAGACGAAGAGCCGGTACTCGTCGACGAGGCCCGCCCCGATCAGCGCGTGCGCGAGGCTGATGCTGCCGGTGAGCACGATGTCCTTGCCCTCCTGCGCCTTGAGCGCGGCCACCTCCTTGACCGCGTCGCCCGCCAGTACGGTGGAGTTCTCCCACCGCGGATCGGTGAGCGAGGCGGACACGACGTACTTCCGCACCCGGTCGAGGTAGGCGGAGATGCCGGTGGTGTCGGCGGTCAGCCCCGGCCAGTAGCGGCGGAAATCCTCGAAGGTCCGCCGGCCCAGGAGCAGGGCGTCGGCCCGGCTGTCCTGCCGGTGGCTCTCCTCCAGGACGTCGGTCATGTCCAGCCGGCCCTGCCCCTGGGGGTCGAACCAATCGGTGAGCATCTCGATCGAGCCGTCGACGGTGATGTTCTGAGTGATCGCGAGTGTGCGCATGTCGCCTCTCCTGCGAGTGTCGTCGTTCCCCTCTCAGGACTGCTGCGGCGGCCGGAACTCATCGGTGGGCGCTCCGCCGGCCGTCCTGCGCGGTCGAGGAACCGGGTCGAGGAATCGGGGTCCAGGAGTCGGTCGAGCGATGAGTTCGCCGTCGCGGCGGAGTCTCCCTTTCAGCACCTGCACGCGATGGCCCCGTGCACCGTCCACCAGGAGGACCCGCATGAACCCGACGTCACCCGCTCCCGCCACCACCTCGACCCTCCGGGTCCCGGACGCCCGTCTGCACTACGAGGTGCGGGGGTACGGCCCGCTGGTGCTGCTGGTCGGCGCGCCGATGGACGCCGCGGCGTTCGCCCCGCTCGCGGACCGGCTCGCGACCGACCACACGGTGCTGACCACCGACCCGCGGGGCATCAACCGCAGCCCGGTCGACGACCCCGGCGAGGACGCGACCGTGGAGCTGCGGGCGGACGACCTCGCCCGGCTCCTGCTCCACCTCGACGCGGGACCGGCCGCGGTCCTCGGCTCCAGCGGCGGGGCGGTCAGCGCGCTCGCGCTCGTCCAGGCCCGCCCCGATCTCGTCAGCACCGTCATCGCCCACGAGCCGCCGCTGAACGAGCTGCTCGACGACCGGGAGGAGATCCGGGCGCGGACCGAGGACATGATCGCCACCTACCGGTCCGGTGACGTGACCGGTGCGTGGCGCACGTTCATGTCGCTGGCCGGCATCGAGCTGCCCGACGGCATGTTCGAGCAGATGTTCGGCGGTGACTGGGAGCCGCAGCGGATCGCGGACGACCACTTCCAGTTCCTGCACATGCTGCGCCCGACCACCCGGTGGCGCCCGGACATCGCCGTGCTGCGTTCGGCGCCGGCGCGGGTCCTCGTCGGCCTGGGCAAGGAGTCGGGCGGCCAGTTGTGCGAGCGCACCTCGCTCGCGCTGGCCTCGGCGCTCGGCGTCGAGCCGACGATGTTCCCCGGCGGCCACGTCGGGTTCGCGGAGGATCCCGACGCGTTCGAGATCCGGCTGCGCGAGGTGCTGAACGGCGGCTGAGCTGCTCGCCGGGTCCGTGAGAGCTTGCTTCCGCGCGATATACCTGACTAAAGTCAGAGAATGGATGAGGAACAGATCCGGGACGTGCGGCGGTTCAACCGCACCGTCACCGAGCGCGTAGGCGTGCTGCACGACCGCTATTTGGGACGCGACCGGCCCATCGGCGAGGCGCGGCTGCTCTGGGAGATCGGCGAGCAGGGACAGGACGTCCGCAGGCTGCGGGAACGCCTCGGGCTCGACTCAGGTTACGTCAGCCGGCTGCTGCGCTCGCTGGAGGCGGACGGCCTGGTCAGCGTGGAGCCGCAGGCCGACGACAGGCGGGTGCGGACCGTGCGGCCCACCGAGGCGGGCCGCACGGAACGCGCGCTGCTCGACTCCCGCAGCGACGAACTGGCCGGCTCGCTGCTCCAGCCCCTCAACACCGCGCAGCGGGCCCGGCTGGTCGCCGCCATGGCCGAGGTCGACCGGTTGCTGACCGCCGCGACCGTCACGGTGACCGTCGTCGACCCGGACCACCCCGACGCCCAATTCTGCCTGCGCTCCTTCTTCGCCGAACTGGAGGAACGCCTCGCCACGGGCTTCGACCCGGCGCGCAGCCTGCTGCCCGATCCGAGCGAACTCCAGCCGCCGCGCGGCCTGTTCCTGGTCGCCCGGCTGCACGGCGAGCCCGTCGGCTGCGCGGGCCTGAAGCTGCCGTCCGACGCCCCCGCCGAGATCAAGCGCATGTGGGTGGCCCCCAAGGCCCGCAGACTCGGCCTCGGCCGCCGGTTCCTGACCGAACTGGAGGCGCGGGCCGTCGAGCACGGCCGCGACGTTCTGCGCCTGGACACCAACAAGGTGCTCAGCGCCGCGATCAGCCTCTACCACTCCTGCGGTTTCGAGGAGATCCCCGCCTTCAACACGGAGCCCTACGCGGACCACTGGTTCGAGAAGCGGATCACCGCGGCCCGACCGGAGTGACGGTAGGGTCGCCGGACGGGGAGCGGACGTCTTCGCCGGGGGCGGGACATGGTGGAGCGGGCCGACGACATGGTGGTGCCCGAATCCGTGCTGCCCGTGCGGTGGCTGCGACGCCCCGGGCGGTGGCGATGGGGCAAGGACGCCCAGGGGCGGTCGACATGGGCCCGGGGACGGGTCCTGGCGGCAGTCGCCGTCTCGACGGCCGGCCTGCTGGCCTTCCACTCCGCCGTCCCCGACTCCGTCGGCCACCCGGGCAGCCTGGTGGAGGCCTTCCTGCCCTGGCTCGGCCTGGCCGTCCCGGTCATCCTCCTGCTCGCCCTGCTGCGCCGCTCGGCCACCGCACTGGCGGTCCTCCTGCTGCCGACCGCGGTCTGGACGCAGCTGTTCGGCGGGGTGCTCCTGCCCCGCGATCCCGGTGCGCCCGACCTGACGGTGCTGCAGCACAACGTGAGTGATGAGAACGCCGATCCCGCCGGCACCGCGCGAGCGCTGGTGGACGCCGGGCCGCAACTCATCGCCCTGGAGGAGCTGACGCCCTCCGCGCTGCCGCGCTTCGAGGCGGCACTGGCGGGCGCCTACGCGTACCACGCGGTGCGGGGCACCGTCGGACTCTGGTCCAAGTACCCGCTCACGGACGCCCGGCCGGTGGACATCAAGCCCCGGGGGATCACCGAGGAGTGGAGCCGGGGCCTGCGGGCGGGCGCACGGACGCCGTGGGGCGAGATCGCCGTCTACGTCGCCCACCTGCCATCGGTCCGGGTCCGTCCGACCGGCTTCGACTGCGCCTTCCGCAACGAGAGCGCCGGCCTGCTGGGCGCGGCCCTCGCCGCCGAGACGACGGACCGGGTGATCCTGCTGGGCGACCTCAACGCGACAGTGGACGACCGCGGACTCGCCCCGATCACCGCGCACCTGACCCTGCCACCGCGCGACCTGGCCTTCAGCTGGCCCGCGGCCTTCCCCGTCTCGCGCATCGACCAGATCCTGACCCGCTCGGCAGCCATCACCGCCATCCGCGCCCTCCCCGCCACGGCCAGCGACCACCTCCCCGTCACCGCCGGCATCACCTTCACCCCCTGACCCCCGGGCAGGCCCACCGGAGGCCGGTACAAAACCGCTGGTGAGGCCGTTATGGAGCCGGATAGGGTCGGGCTCGCCCACCGCGTCGCCGACTGCCGGCGCCCCGGCGCGAGGAGACTGCCATGACCGCCCCCACCGCAAGCACCCCGCGAACAACGGCGGTGCTGCTCCTGCTCGACCTGCCCCGGTACCTCTCCCGGCACGACGGCGCCGAACTGACCCGGGCGCTGAACGAACTGGCCGGGAGCCCCGAGCTGTCCACGACAGGGCCGCGCTGGTGGAGTGCCTTCGACGAACACGCGCGCCACGTCGGTCGGTTGCGGCTCGACGCCACCTCGCCCGAGGCGCCGCAGGGGCTGCATCCGGGATGGGAATGGGCTCTGGCGGTCTGCGCCGCCGACGGCCGGACCCGCCAACGGGCCCTCGCGGCTGAGGCCCTTCCGCTCGGGGAGCACCCCCTGCTCCCGCTGCTGGTGGTGCGCTGCTCGGACTGGGCGGAGCCGGTGCGGGCCACCGCCCGGGCGGCGCTGGTCCAGGTGCTGGCGCACTCCGGCCCCGCGGAGCTCGCCCGCGCGGCGGCGATGGCGTGGTCGTGCGAGGAACGACAGCGCGGCGAGGACGCCGTGCGCCTCGTCGCCGACCACCTCACCGAGGCACCACCCGAACTGTGGCAGCGACTGTTCACGGACCCCGACCACCGGATCCGGCGGCGCGCGCTGAGCGCGGCCATCGCCCTCGACCGCTGCGACACACCGCGGTTGCTGAGGCTCGCCACCCGGGACCCCGATGCCGTGGTGGCGCGCTCGGCGGCCGAACACCTCCTCGGGTCCCTCGTTCCGCCCGGAGCGGCTGCTCCGGTCACCCCCGGGGCCGAGGCGGTGCTCCGCCGCCTGCTGGCCTCACGGGCGTCGGCGGTGCGGGCCGTCACGGTCACCGTGCTGCGGCGGGCCCGGCGCCCCGACCTGGCGGAACCATTCACCGCGGACCGTTCCCGGCAGGTGCGGGAGATCGCGCGCTGGGTCCTGCGCAGCCACGGTCAGGACCCTGCGGCTGTCTGCCGGGCCCGCCTCGCCCGCCCGGGTGCCGAGATCACACCCGGTGCGATCGCCGGACTGGCGGAATGCGGCGACGCCGGTCCCGCCGACGCCGCCGATCTGTTGCGCCCGCACCTGACCCACCGGCGTCCGGCGGTCCGCGCCGCCGTTCTCCAGGCACTCGGCACGATGCGGCCCCCCGCGGTGACCACCGCGGAACTGCTGACCGTGATGGAGCGCGATCCGGCCTCCAGAGTCCTGCGGGCCGCGGGCCCCCTGGTGGAGGCGGCGGCAAGCAGCGTCCCGCGGCGGCGCCTGGAGGATCTGCTCGCGCCCGGGCGCCCGGCGCCGCTTCGGGCACAGGCGGCCCGGATCATCCGGGCCACCGGCACGTGGGAGCGGCTCGAGATCGACCTGCGGCTGCTCCACGACGCCGACCCGGAGCTGGCCGCCGCAGCCCGGTGCGACATCCAGGCGTGGGGCAGGTCGGCGTCGACCCGCTACGCCCGCCCCACGGACGGCCGGCGACAGGTGTTCCTCGCGCTCCTGCCCGCCGCCGCCACCGTCCTTGACGACTGGGACCTCAGGCCGATCCGGTCGCTGCTCGACCGGCCCGGGACCCGCTGAGGGCGGCGGGTCACAGCATGTCGAGGGGCTGCTTGCGGGTCGGGGGCGGGAAGGAGCGGTCGAGGGTGCGGAGGTCGTCGTCCGTCAGGTGCAGGTCGAGGGACGCGTGGTTCTCCTCGACGTGTGCGGTGGTGGAGGCCTTGGGGATGGCGATGACGTCGTCCCGGCGCAGCACCCATGCGAGTGCCACCTGGGCCGGCGACGCCCCGTGGGCGGCGGCGACGGTCCGCAGCGCCGGGTGGCCGAGCAGGCGGCCCTGTTCGACGGGGGAGTAGGCCATGACCGGGATGGAGTACTCCCGGCAGTAGGGGAGCAGGTCGAATTCCGGGCCGCGCCGGGAGAGGTTGTAGAGCACCTGGTCGGTCTGCGGCACAGCGCCGTCGGGCAGCTCGGCCAGGTCGTCGACGTCCAGGTTGCTCACTCCCCAGGCACCGACACTGCCCTTCGCGACCAGCGCTTCCAGGGCTTCGACGGTCTCGTCGAGCGGGACCCCGCCCCGCCAGTGCAGCAGGTACAGATCGATCCGGTCCGTCCCCAGCCGGCGCAGACTCGCATGGCAGGCGTCGGCCGTGCCCTGCCGGTCGGCATGGGACGGCAGCACCTTGCTGACGAGGAAGGCCTCGTCCCGGCGGCCGCGGACCGCCTCACCGACCAGTTCCTCCGCGGCGCCGCTGCCGTACATCTCCGCCGTGTCGATCAGCGTCAGCCCCAGGTCGAGGCCGCGCCGCAGCGCGGCGAGCTCCTCCGGGCGCCGGGCGGGGTCGTCCCCCATCCGCCAGGTGCCCTGCCCGAGGGCCGGCACCCGGATGCCGGAGGGAAACGCCACGGTCCGAGCCTGTGCCATCGTGTCCGCTCCTTGTCAGCCCCAGGACCCCGTGTCCTCGGGGCTGCCTTCATGATCGCAGCCGGAGCGGCGCCGTGCGTGGCGTGCGGTGGTCCGGGGCAGGCGGGGCAGGAGACCCGGCCGCGCGGCGTGTGTGCGGATGGCCGGGGCGGGCGATCAGGAGGATGATCGTCCGCGGCAACCAACAACGTGTGACGGAAGGTGTCCCATGTCGAAACCGCCGCTTCCCGACGACGCGATCGCGATGCTGTCGAAGGCCAATCCCGCCGTGATCACGACGCTGCGCTCGGACGGCCAGCCGGTGTCCACCGCCACCTGGTACCTGTGGGACGACGGCCGGGTGCTGGTCAACATGGACGAGGGGCGCAAGCGGCTGGAGCACGTGCGCAACGACCCGCGGGTGACGCTGACCGTGCTCGACGAGAGCAACTGGTACACGCACATCAGCATCATCGGCCGCATCGTCGACGTGCGCGAGGACAAGGAACTGGCCGACATCGACCGGTTGGCCCAGCAGTACCTCGGCAAGGACTACCCGACGCGCGACCGCCGCCGGTTCAGCGCGTGGATCGAGATCGACCGCTGGCACGGGTGGGGCAGCCTGAAGGACAACGGCCAGGTCGGCTGAGCGTCCCGGCCCACCCGGCCCGCCGGGTCAGCGGGCCGCCGGCGTGGCGTCCGGGGCGCCGGCGCCTTCCGCCGCACGGGCACGCAACTCGTCCAGGTCCACGCTGCCGGCCGCGGCCGACGCGTCCGGGGGCAGGGCCAGCGCCATCGCGATGCCGGGCGGCAGCGGTGTGCGGCCCAGCAGGCCGGTGACCGCGGCGGTGGCCAGGCGGTGCCAGGACGGGGCGCGGCGGAGCATCGCGTGGTCGCTGTCGCGGAGCGTGACGTGGCACGTGCGGGCGCCGGCCCGGCGGGCCTGGGCGGTGAGTTCCCGGGAGGCCCGGGGGCTCGTCGTCCGGTCCCGGGTGCCGTGGATCAGCACCACGTCGCGGTCGGCGAGCTGGGCGACCGGATCGCCCGCCGGGCACCACGGGGCGAGGCCGACCACGCCCGTGACCAGGGGATGGCCTGCCGCGCGCAGCGCTGCGCGGCCGCCCATGGAGTGGCCCAGGAGCACCACTGGTATGTCGCCGGCCTCCGCCTTGAGGGCGTCGAGGGCGCGGACGACGTCGTGGAGCGGGTCCTCGCGGGTGCCGTTCCAGCCGCGGTGGGTGTAGGCGGGGCTGCGGAGCAGCACCGGCCCGCCGTCCGTGTCGCGGGTGGCCCGGGCCAGGCTCCGGGCGAACGGGCGCATGCGCACGGCGGGCAGGTTGCGCAGGCCGCGCGGCGGCGGCCCGAGCCCCGTTTCGCGTCCTCCGTGCAGGATGAGTACCGCTGCCGACGGTGAAGCCTGTGCCACGTGGACCTCCTGGACCGGGGCGTGGGACCGTTCCCCCGCACTGACTGTTCGGAGCCGCTCGCCCTGCGGATGGGCGGAGCGGCCGGGCCGGTGCCCCTGACGGAACGATACGTCGGCCCGTCGACCACGGGGATCACGGAAGATCACGGAAGATCACGGGAAGTCACCGGAGGTCGCCGGGGAGCCGCTCCCGCCGACAGGGAAGCGGCGGGAGCGGTGTGCGGCCCCCCTTCACACTCAGCACGGGGGCGGCACGGCCTTCCGGAGGGAAGGTCCGGCGCCGACGGCGTCCGGTCTTCCATTGACGGCCGCCCGCGCCGCGGACGCGCGCAGATGGCGGAAGTCGGCCCGCGGGAGCGGGCAACGCGGCATCATTCCTCCCGCGTTGCCGGCGGGCGGGGTGCAGCGGCCCGCGCGGGCGCGGTCATTGTTCCATAATCCCATGATCACATGGCGGCGCGGGCGGCCTGCCCACCATGCTGGCGTCCCGGCTCCTCGACGGCGCGTCAGCACCGCCGCGAAGAGGCCTTCCGGATGCCCCGCTGTCGGAATGGGAAAGGTCTCGATGTCCAGTAAGCAGGTGTTGACCGTCATCGTCCTGGTGTCGGTCTTCTCGTGGAGCGCGGTCATGGCCGCGCTCGGGCAGCTGGCCGCGGTGGCCGCTTTAGTGCCCTCGCTCGGGTTGCTGGTGCAGCAGGTCGTCCACGCGTCCGTCTGCGGAAAGCCCGAGTCCACCGCCGCGGGACCCGGGTCCGGCGCGGGGGCGGACGAAGGTGCCGCCCGGTGAGCCCGCACGCGATCCCGCCCGAGCAGACCGAGGGTGAGCCGCCCGTGCGCCGCGGCCGGAAGCCGGAGGCGATCACCGAGCAGGCCGGCACCTCGCACCGCGCCTGGCTCGAACCGGTGCGCACCCGGCTGTTCACCAGCGGCCTGACGCTCGACGACCTGGTGGAGCGCTCCGGGTACTCCAAATCGCGGATCTCGGAGCTGCTGCGCGGCGCCGGACTGTATCCGCGCTGGGAGATCACCTACAGCGTGATCCGCGTGCTCGGCATACCGTCCCGGCCGATGCGGCGCCTGTGGGTCGCGGCGGCGCGCGAGGCGCAGAAGAAGGAGGACTGGATAGAGGGCTGCATCGCGGAGGTCCCGCCCGCGCGGCGGCCCGACGTCCGGCCGCTGGACCACCAGGGCTTCACCGCCACCCACCAGGCCCCCTACACCTCCTACGCCAAGGCGTTGCTGCTCACCGACGAGCGGGCCGCCTGCGTGGTGCTGGAGACCTTCGACGTCCTGTGGCTGTGCTGGGACGAGGCGCTGGGCAGCTCCAACGTGCAGCGGTTCGCCTGGCGGCTCCTGCGCTCGCGGGTCATGGCGCGCACCCCGCACGTCGACGGCCACCCCCTGCTGGCCGCCGCCGCCTTCGCCACCGTCGCCCAGGACCGGGCCGCGGACCCCGCGGACCGCTTCACCCAGATCGGCGAGTCGATGACGCTGTTCGACGCCGTCAGCCGGCTGCCGGACAACCAGATGGACGTGACGATCCTGCGCTACCTGTGCGGCATGGACACCACCGCCGCGGCCGAGGTGCTGGGCGTTCCGCTGGCCTCGGCGCGTTCCGACGACCGCCACGCCAAGCGCACGCTCACCGAGACCCTCAACCTCCACGACCGCCCGGGAGGCGCTTCCCAATGACGTCGATCGATCAACTCCTCGCCCGTGCGCTGCTGATGCGGGAGGCGGGCGTGCCGCGCGACGTCGTGACGTACGAGGACGTCTACGCGCCGGCCGGTGCGCACGACGTGCTGTCCTGGCCGTCGACGAGCCCGGGCGGTGCGAACCCCCCCGGGCGGGACGCGGCCTACGACCTGCGGACGCTCTGCGAGACGGTGGTGACGCAGACGGCCGTGACGTCGCTGAGCGACTTCGTCACCGAGCAGCTGCCCGACCCGCGCGGTGCGCGGGTACTGGGCTGCATCCTGCACCTGGCCGACTCCGAGGACGGCGCCCGCTTCTGGTGGCAGTACGCCGCCGGGGCCGGCGACGACGTGGCCTCGTACTGCCTGTACCTGCACCACCTCGCGCTGGGGGAGACCCACGCCGCCGCGTGGTGGGGACAGCAGACCCGCATCGACATCCAGCCCGCGCCGGAGTCGGTCAACCTGCCCGGGGACACCGACCCCGCCGAGAACCTGACCCTCGACTCCAGCACCCCGACCGTCCTGCGGGTGTTGGGCCGGCTGCTGAGTCCGGCGGACCGCTCCAGGACCGCGGTCGTGACCGCGGTGATGGAGTACGTTCCCGGCGCCGTCGCCGCCGGATACGCCGACCACCCCGACTTCGAGATCCCGCTGCCGGGACCGCACTTCGCCGACCGCATCGCGGTCATCCTGGCCGCGGCCCCTGGCGCCGGCATCTGCCAGCGGCAGAAGGCCCGCGCCCCCTTCCTGCGCCGCCGGGCCGACCACACGCGCGCCGACGGGGCACCGGACGACCCGGCACGCGGCGGACACCGGTGAGGAGGCGGTCAGCGCGCGACGTCCACGAAGACCGGGTTGGTGTAGAGCCAGGTGTCCAGCCACGGGTCGCCGTTGCCCGGCTCGTGGGTGACCGGCCCGTGCGGGTCGACGGCCGCGCCCAGCAGCCCGGGGCCGTTGCGCCGGCCGTCGCTGCCGCGCAGCCGCAGGTAGGACGACTCCTCGGCGCGGCCCAGCGGGACGCGCAGGGTGTAGCGGCCCGTGCGGCCCGACACGTCCGCGGTGTGCACGACGCGGGTGTCGGGTGCGCGCCACGCGTCGCGGTCGGCGACCGGGCCACGGACCGCGCCGCGGATCACGTCCAGGTGCGCCAGCCGCGGCACGTCGCCGCGCTGGTTGGGGCGTGAGGCGGTGGTCACGGTCACCGTGAGGACGATCCGCTCGCCCCGGCGCACCCGCAGCCGGCCGCCGAGGGTGACGCCGCGGCCCGTTCCGTGCTCCCGGTCGACCCGGACGTCGATGCCGTCGACGAGGTGGCCGTGGTCGACCCAGACGCGGCCGGCCCGCAGGCCCGCCATGACGTGCCCGTAGCCGTAGCGGGTGACGCCGACGTGCGTCCGGCTGAACTGGCCGGGCCAGAAGTCGCTGCCGGGCTGCGGCTCGTCGGTGTCCACCGGGTCCGGGAGGCGTCCGGTGTTGTCGAAGTTCTGGCCGGGCGCCCAGTCGCCGTTCTTCCACGTGTCGTACGCGACGCGGTGCACATCGGAGTTGGAGGTGACCGAGAAGAGCCTGCCCTCGGCGAGCATCGCGTCCCACAGGCCGCCCACCGTCGCGGTCGCCCAGTCGAAGCCGCCGTACGTCCGGTACGCCTCTTGCGGGTAGCCCGGCCAGGAGTGCTCGGACGGGGCGTTCTGGTACTCGCCGCGCCGGCCGGCCGGACCGCCCCAGCCCGGCAGCGCGGCGGCCTGGGCGCCCGGGGCGCCCTCCATCCCGATCATGATCCCGGGAGCGGCATCGCGCCAGGCGCGCATCTCGTGCGGGGAGTCGATGCCCAGCCGCAGCGGGTGGTTGGCGAGGACGAGGACGTCGTCGACGTAGCCGCTGCGGCGCTGCTGGTCGAGCCACTGGAGCGCCTTGACGGCGTGGGCCTCGTTGCGCGGGGTGTCGGGGTGGCCCGGCGCGCCGGCGGTGAAGCCGAGGAGTTTGCCGTCGTACGCCTCCTCGAAGCGCGTCAGCAGCTCGACCTCGTGGCGTCCGGGCGGGGAGAAGACGGTGCAGTGCTCGGCCCCGGGGACGTACCACTCCAGGCCCTGGAAGATCAGCGTGCGGCGGTTGTCGCGCCGGGCCTGGAGGATCTCGCGGTGCTCGGCCGCGGCCCCGCCGGCCCGGGCGTGCCCGAAGTTGCTGTGCTCGGTGAGCACCATCCAGTCCAGGCCGTACCGGGAGGCGGCCCGCGCCAGCTGGGAGAAGGTGTACTTCGCGTCGTGGCTGTAGACCGAGTGCACATGGTGGTCGCCGACGAGGTAGGCGAGGTCCGGGTCCTCGCCGTGGCCGGGGTGCGCCTCGGCCGGGGTGGGGGCGAGCAGGCCGGCTCCGGCGAAGGTCGCGCCGAACAGGCCGGCGCTGCGCAGGAGTCCGCGGCGCGACAGTCCCTGCGGGTCCAGCGACCCGACCGGTACGTCGGGGTCCGCCCAGGTGGGCAGGGGCTGGTTCGGTCGCGCCATGGGAGGTCTCCTCGAGAGGTGGTGCGGTCAGCGGTCGTGCGGGCGGCGGCGGTGCCGTCGGTGCCATCGGTTCGGGTGGGCCGTCCGGCAGCCGGACGGCCGGGTGTCGCGGACCGTCAGGCGTTCATGAAGTCGGCCACGCGCAGCGCGCGTTCGGTGATCCTGACGTCGCCGATCCAGCCGTGCATCAGCTGGTCGAGGGCGCCCGCGTACTCGTAGGCGCCGAGCATCCACGGCAGGCCGAGCGTGGCGAGGCCGTTGGTGCGGGTCGCGGGATTGCGGGCGACCCGGCAGCCGTCGACGTAGAGCGTGGTGTGCCATCCGTCGTTGACGACGGCGACGTGCCACCAGGTGTCCCGCTCCAGCTCGTGGCTCCAGTTGGTCACCAGGCCGTTCTGGCTGAGCGGCGCGGCCGCCCACTGCAGGCCCGGACCGTCGGACAGCGACAGGGTGGCGACGGACTCCTCCGGGTCGCCGGTGGTCTTCCCGGCGGCGCCGACGGTGCCGCGGCGGCTGAGGATCGACGCCCAGGCGTGCTGCCCGGCGCTCCAGTCGGCGGGGAGCTTGAGGAAGGCCTCGACGGTGTAGCCGGTGCGGAAGGTCTTGCCGTTGAGCGGGGCGTCCTTGGCGGTCTGCAGGTACCCGCCGTGCAGCGGGGGCTTGCCGCCGTCGAAGTACAGGCTGCCGTGGCCCGGCTGGTCGCGGTGGTGGCCGGTGGACCAGCGCAGCGCGTCCGCGGGGGAGCCCGCCACCGGCCCGCGCACCAGGTCGTTGCCGTGACCGGACAGGTCGGGCACTCGCAGGGCGGGGTCGGCCGCGGTGCCGTCGGCGTGCGCGCCGTCGAACCGCCAGTACGCGACGGTGCCGGGCAGCAGCATCTGCGCGGCGGGGCGGGGGCGGCGCGGGGCGACGGGGGCGAAGCCGGCGAAGCGCCGCTCGAAGTCGAGCGGCACGGAGAAGCTGTCCTGCGGGCCGGTCAGCTCGATCTCGCGGCGCTCCAGCTCGTTGAGGTCCCCGCCCGCGCGGCCGAGGATCCACGGGGAGACGGTCTCCACGTCGATGGTGTTCCTGGCGAGGTCGAAGCGGTAGAGGCGGATCATCGCGCTGCCGCCGTAGTAGCGGTTCTGGTAGTTGGTGATGTGCAGGTGCACGTCGTGGCCCGCCGCGTTCTTGCGCGTGGTGCGGGCGGCGGGCCAGTAGTGGCCGTTGAGGGTGAGGAAGATCTGGTCGTGGTCGGCGATCAGTTCGTCCCACAGGTGCTTGCCGTGGGCGGAGAGTTCGGCCTCGTCGCCGTCCCGGTCGGCGTGGACGAGTTCGTGCGTGGTGAGGATGACCGGTGACCTCGGGTGCTTCTCGATGACGCCCCGGGCCCAGGCGAGACCGGCGGCGGACGGCCGCCAGTCGAGGGCGAGGACCAGCCACTCGCGGCCCGCGGCGCGGAACAGGTGGTAGGTGTTGTAGCCGTCGGGCGTGGCGCCGCCGAAGGTGGGCAGCTTGCGCAGGCGCCGGGGGCCGAAGGTGTCCAGGTAGGGGGTCGGGCCGCGCTGGTCGTCGGTGGAGGAGTCGACGTCGTGGTTGCCCGCGAGCACGCTGTAGCCCACGCGCCGCCGGTCGAGCAGTTCGAAGGCCCGGCCCAGCGGCCCGAATTCCGCCGGGAGCCCGTGTTCGGTGAGATCGCCCAGGTGGGACAGGAAGGCGATGTTCTCGTCCCGGCCGTGCTCCAGGATGTAGCGCAGGGAGGCCTCGACGGGCGCGGCGTCGATGCTGGCGCCGTCGAACAGGTACTGGGTGTCCGGCATGACGACGAGCGTGAAGCGGGGGTCGTCGGGATCGGGACGGCGGGCCGCACCGGCGGCGGACGCCTCCCCCCGGGGCAGCGCGTGGGCGGCGGTGCCGGTGGCGAGCCCCCCGACCGCCGCGGCCGCGGCGGCCCCCGTGAGTCCGGTGGCACGCAGGAACGTGCGACGGCTGGCTCCGGCCGCGAGGGCGTCGCCGGGCTGGTGGAGGGGACTGCACATGGACGTCTCCGCGGGGCGCGTTTCGGGTGATCGCCGAGCACGCTAGGCGGCGAGCCGAGCCCGGCGGGGCCCGGGCGACGACCGCGTGGCGAAGAGTGGGTGAACGGGTCGGCGGCCGGGATCTCCCCCGGTCCCTGCCGCCGCCCGCCGCCCCCGGTGCGGGTCCCGCGCGCCGTCCTAGCGGTGGCCCAGCACGTTGACCACCCGGCCGTTGGGATCGCGGACGAAGAAGCGCCGCACCCCCCACTCCTCGTCCTGCAGCGGGTGCACGATCTCCGCCCCGCTGTCCCGCAGCGCCGCGTGGACCGCGTCCACGTCGTCCACCTCGACGCTGAGGTCGGGCAGGACCGGCGCGGTCCTGTCCTCGGCCATGAAACTGATCTGCGCCGTCGGCGTGGTCGGGGAGGCGAGCGTCATGATCCAGCCGTGGTTCATGACCTCCTCGAACCCCAGCAGGCCGTAGAAGTCCCGGCTCTCGGGCACGGCCTGGGACTGGACGTTGGGCACGACACGGCGAACGGCCATCGACAACTCCCGGTGAGAACGGACGCGTTTTCAGAAGTGTGCAGGACGGCTCTGACACACCCCCGCTGTCCGCGCCCGCGCCGCCGCTTTCACCGCCCCGCGTCCCCGCTCAGGAGAACTCCACGCTGAAGTGCTCGGAGCCCAGCGAGCGCAGGAAGTCCGCCGCGTCGGAGACCTGGCCGACGGTGAGCACCCCGGCGGGCGGGGCCGGGCTTTCCAGCAGGCGCCGCGCCGCCTCGACCACGATGGGGGCGGTGACGGCGTAGATGTCCTGCCCGCGGGCGACCGCGCGGCGCTCGGTGTCCCCGGCCCGGACGACGACCTCGACCAGGAACCGCTGCTCCGAGCGGGTCCCGGTGGGCGGCGTCGTGCGGGGGCCGCCCAGGTCCTCCAGAGGGGCGGTCGTCATGCGGCTGCTGATCTCGGCGACCTTCAGGTGGTGCGGGAGGGTGACGCTGTCGGCGGTGGTGAAGTCCTCCTGGACGCGCTGGGTGCCGAACGGCTCGGGGAACGTCCACTCGGAGACCGGGGCGGCGTCCGAGCGCAGTTCCAGCCGGCCCTGGCGGAAGACCAGGCGCTTGCTGTCGCGGCGGGCGTCCGAGACGTACCCGGTGTTCACGGTCCCGGCCGTGGGCAGCCAGCTGTCGAGGGCGTAGGCGACGGACACCTCGTCCGCGGCGGCCCAGTCGCCCATCGCGGCCGTGGCGAGGAGGTCGACGAGTCCGCCGTAGAAGGCCGCCGCGGGAACGACCGCGACCCCCGCCGCGGTGGCGGGCGCCGGGTACCGCTCGACCGTGGACTGGGCGACCTCCACCTCGGCGGCCACGTCCAGGTAGGGGATCCCGGCACGCAGGGCGGCGTCGATCACCGGCGCGGCGGTGGCGGCGAAGGGGCCGGCGGCGTTGATGACGGCGGTCGCGCCCGCCAGGGCGCGGTCCAGGGACGCCGGGTCGTCGATCGACGCCGGTCTGGTCTCCAGACCGGCGTGCGAGGCCGCGAGATCCGCCAGCTTGCCCGCGTCCCGCCCGGACAGGACGGGAGTCCAGCCACGGCGGAGCAGCTCGTCGACGACGAAGCGCCCGGTGTGCCCGTAGGCGCCGAAGACGGTGACCGTCGGCTGTGATGTCATGGCGAAACTCCTGGTCAGAGGGTGAGCAGCGGGTGATCTCGGGGTGGGCGGGGGAGCGGTTCGCACTCCGGTGGCCCGTTCCCATCCTCGGCTCCGCGCACCCCTCGGCGGCAGTGGCAAGAACGCCACATGATGCTAGGTTCGCGCCATGCAACCCCATCGCATCGTCGTACCGCTCACCGGAAACGTCCCGGTGTTCGAGGCCGCTGTCGCGTTCGAGGTGTTCGGTCGTGCCCGGCGGGACTTTCCCGTCCCCTGGTACGAGGTGAAGCTGTGCGCGATGGTGGACGACGGCCCGGTGCGCACGGCGGAGGGCCTGTCGTTCGACGGGGCCGGCCTCGCCGAGCTGGAGCGCGCCGACACCGTGATCGTCCCGGCCTGTGCCGACCTGCAGGGCGACCCGCCGCCGGAACTGCTCGACGCCCTGCGCGCGGCGCACGCGCGCGGGGCACGGATCGCGTCGATCTGCACCGGGGCGTTCACCCTGGCGGCCGCGGGGCTGCTGGACGGCCGCCGGGCCACCACGCACTGGATGCACGCCGCCGAACTGACCGCGCGCTGGCCGGCGGTGCTGATGGACCCGCACGTGCTCTACACGCAGGACGAGGGGATCTTCACCTCCGCGGGCGAGTGCGCGGGGCTCGACCTGTGCCTGCACCTCGTCCGCCTCGACCACGGCAGCCACGTGGCCAACACCCTCGCCCGCCGCATGGTCATCTCACCGCACCGCGAGGGCGGCCAGGCCCAGTACATCGACCGGCCCGTGCCGGCCAGCGGGGCGACGAGCCTGGCCCCGGTGCTGGAGTGGGCCCGCACGCAGCTGCACCGCCCGCTGACCATCGACGACCTGGCCGCCCGGGCGGCGATGAGCAAACGCAGCTTCCTGCGGCACTTCCGTGCCGGCACCGGCACCACCCCGCTGCAGTGGCTCGTGCACGAGCGCGTCGCGCGGGCGCGCGACCTGCTGGAGACGACGAACGACACAGTCGACCGCGTCGCGGAACGCTGCGGGTTCGGGTCGGCGCAGAGTCTGCGCGTGCACTTCGCGCGGATCAACCGCACCACTCCCTACCGGTACCGGCAGGCGTTCGATCCGGCGCGCTGACGGTGCGCCGGGGTCCGGCCGGGCGGCGTACGGGCGCCGAGGCGGTCTTGCCCGACCCCGCGCACGCCGGTCACACTCGGTGACGAAGCGGGAGGTGCGGACCCATGACGTTTCTGCTGGTGCTGGTCGCACTGATCGTGGTGGCGGGCGGCGCCGTCATCGTGGCGCGGGCGCGGGCCGGACGGGCGCAGGCCCGTGCCGAGCAGCTGCGCCTGGCGGAACAGGCGCGCCTCGACGCCCGGCGGACCATGGACGCGGTGCTGGCCATGAACGATCGGGAGTTCGAGGAGTACGTCGCGGACCTGTGCCGGCGTGACGGCTGCAGCGACGTGGTCCGCGTCGGCGGGTCGGGGGACCTGGGCGCCGACGTCATCGGCTACCTGCCCGACGGCCGCAAGGTCGTCATCCAGTGCAAGCGCTACGCCCCGCACCGGTCGGTGGGCAGCCGGGACATCCAGACGTTCAACGGCACCGCCCGGGCCGAGCACGGCGCGGACGTCCCGGTGTTCGTCGCGACCTGCCCGTTCACCGGGCCCGGCCGGGACTTCGCCGCCAAGCACGCCCTGGTCCTCATCGACCTGGACCTGCTGGGCTTCTGGAACACCGGCACGGCGCTCGCATCGTTCGTCACCCTGGACATCGCCCGCGCCGGCACCCACAAGCGCCCCGGAACGGTGAGCGGACGCACGTCACCGCCGCGGCCCGGCGCGGACGCCTGACGCGGCCGCGCTCCCGACCCGGCGGTGCTCCGGGCGGCCCAGGTGTCAGCTGTAGGCGTGGTGGCTGCCCGGCATCGCGTCCTCGGGCGCGTTCTCGCCCGGGGTCGCGGCGGGCGGGGCCGGGACGGCGACGGGCGCGGGACGGCAGGTGAAGCCGAGCCGGGTCATGGCCCGGGTGATCTGCTCGGCGGAGAAGTCGCGCCGGTCCTGCCGGGTGAGCACCTGGCCCACCTGCTTGACCGGGTAGGTGCGGCGGCTGATGATCACTGATTCGCCGGCGACCGGCTCGGGCTTGACGCCCTGCATCTTCTGCAGCACCTCGCTCTTCGTCAGGTCGAAGGGGAAGCCGGCGATGATGCAGCGCATAGTGCCTCAGTTAAGGGAGGGGGTGGTGGTATTCCCAGAGTCCCACATCAAGTCCCGTTCAGGAAGGACCGACTGGAGCGCGTGAACCCCACGCCGGGGCGGCGACTGTGCTATGTTGATCTCAGTTGCAGTTGTGGTACCCATGAACTTGTGTGCACTCGACGGGCTTGACCCGCGGGTGCATTTTTTGTTTAGCCGGTCATCTCCGGATGGGCTCATCGCGGCGACGCGGACTCCGCACAGTGCGGTTTTCGGTTCTGCCTTGTCTTAAAAGGAGACACACATGGCTACTGGCACCGTGAAGTGGTTCAACGCGGAAAAGGGCTTCGGCTTCATCGAGCAGGACGGCGGCGGCGCTGACGTCTTCGCCCACTACTCGAACATCGCCGCTCAGGGCTTCCGTGAGCTGCAGGAGGGCCAGAAGGTCTCCTTCGACGTCACGCAGGGCCAGAAGGGCCCGCAGGCCGAGAACATCGTTCCCGCCTGACGCTGACACGCGTCTTACGCACAGGGCCCGCTCCGCAAGGTCGCGGGCCCTGTCCGTCGCCCACACGCCCCACCGCTCCCCGCGCCTCGCGGGGCCGGGGCCGCTGCGGGCACCGGCTCCACCGCCGCACGGCAGGCGGCTCCGCGGTCCACGACCGCGCTGTGTTCACTGCCCAGGACCCACCCGATACGGTCCAGCTCCGGCCGCCATTTCTGGCAGTGCCGCTCGTGGCGAAGCGTGTTCGCGCGGTCTCTTCCGCGCCGCTTCGATCCCGCTCCGTTTCCGCTCGTTCTTCCGGTTCGTTCTTGCGATGCCTTCGTGCGGCGTGTTCGCCGCTGCGGCCTCCTGGGTGCGTGCCGTCCGTATCCAGGAAGGTTCTCCTTGAACCCCGTACGTTCCAGTCGTTCATATTCCGGCTCCACCTCCAGCAGCAGCCGCGGCAGCTCCTCGGGCTCGAGCAGCTACAGCCGTTCGGCCCCGAGCCGCTCCGGCGCGCCGAGCCGTTCCGGTGGCTACGGCGGGTCCGGCCGCTCCGGCGGCTACGCGGGCTCCGGCCGGCCCGGCGGCTCCAGCCGACGCCCGTCCGTGCAGGGCGAGTTCGCCCTGCCGGTGACGATCACCCCGGCCCTGCCCGCGGTGGAGACCTTCGCCGCCCTGGACATGCCGGCCGCCCTGCTGGCCACGCTGGCCCACGAGGGCATGGCGGTGCCGTTCCCCATCCAGGGCGCGACGCTGCCCAACGCCCTGGCCGGCCGCAACGTCCTGGGCCGCGGCCGCACCGGCTCCGGCAAGACCCTCGCGTTCGGCCTGGCGCTGCTCGCCAGGACCGCCGGACAGCGCGCCGAACCGCTGCAGCCGCTCGCCCTGGTGCTGGTTCCGACCCGTGAGCTCGCCCAGCAGGTCACCGACGCCCTGACGCCGTACGCCCGCTCGCTGCGGCTGCGGATGGCCACGGTCGTCGGCGGCATGTCCATCGGGCGGCAGATCCACCTGCTGCGCGGTGGCGCCGAAGTCGTCGTCGCCACGCCGGGCCGCCTCAAGGACCTCATCGACCGGGGCGCCTGCCGGCTGGACCAGGTCGGCATCACGGTGCTCGACGAGGCCGACCAGATGGCCGACATGGGCTTCATGCCGCAGGTCACCGCGCTGCTGGACCAGGTGCGCCCGGACGGGCAGCGGATGCTGTTCTCGGCCACCCTGGACCGCAACGTCGACCTGCTGGTGCGCAAGTACCTGCACGACCCGGTCGTCCACTCCGTCGACCCCTCGGCCGGCGCGGTCACCACGATGGAGCACCACGTGCTGCACGTCCACGGTGCCGACAAGAACGTCGTGGCCACGCAGATCGCCGCCCGCGACGGACGCGTCATCATGTTCCTCGACACCAAGCACGCCGTGGACAAGCTCACCGACCACCTGCTGAACAGCGGGGTGCGGGCCGCGGCCCTGCACGGCGGCAAGTCGCAGCCGCAGCGCACGCGCACCCTGGAGCAGTTCAAGACCGGGCACGTGACCGTGCTGGTCGCGACGAACGTCGCCGCCCGCGGCATCCACGTCGACAACCTCGACCTGGTCGTCAACATCGACCCGCCGAGCGACCACAAGGACTACCTGCACCGCGGCGGCCGCACCGCCCGCGCCGGCGAGTCCGGCAGCGTCGTCACGCTGGTCCTGCCCAACCAGCGCCGCGACATGATCCGCCTGATGCGCGACGCGGGCATCACCCCGCAGACCGCGCAGGTCCGTCCCGACGAGGCCGAGCTGACCCGGATCACCGGCGCGCAGGCCCCCAGCGGCGTGCCGGTCGTCATCGCCGCGCCCGTGGTGGAGCGCGCCAAGCGCAGCTCCTCCGCGACCCGCGGGCGGCGCAGCCGCTTCGCCCAGGCCCGCCGCTCGGCGCCGGGCGAGCGCCCCGCGCCGCGCACGACGAACGCCGCCGCGTAGCACCGCCGCCCGACGGCAGCCCGAGAGCCGTTCCACCCCCGACGCCGGGGGCGGAACGGCTCTCGGCGTCTTCCGGACAACCGGCAGGAGTAACGGACGGTGAGCGGGGCACACGAACCGTCACTGATATTGGCAAGAAGGTGGAGCGATGATGACTGATCCCGGTACTGCGACTCTGGTGGAGGAACTGCGCGAGCGGGCGGGCGCGTTCGTGAACTCGCACGTCGACCTGTGGGTCACCGTGGAGGACGACGCGACGCTGATCCTGGCAGGTCAGGACCCGGTGGCCCTGTTCCAGGCGGCGGCGGACTGGCTGGGCGAGGGACCGGCGTGCACCGTCGTCGACACCCGCTGGGACCGTCGGTCGACCGAGCCCGTCCACACGCTGAGCCTGTTCCTGCGCCCGCCGGGCGTGGAACTGACGCCGCAGCGTACGGCCGAACGGGTCTGAGGCGCCTTCGCGTCGGGCGCGTACTCGACGCGGACGGCGCGCAGCGCGCACAGCGCTGAGCCGAGCGGCGTCGATCGCTCCGGGTCGGCTGCGGACGGCAGGGAAGGCAAGGGCGCATGGGGACCGGTGGAGGCGGCGCAATGACGGACGAGCTGTTCGCCGGGGCGTTCGCCGAAGTCGCCGCGGCGGACGAGGACGCCGCCGCGCCCTGCCTGGTCGCCCTGCACGACCGCCCGACCCGGGAGGTCTTCGACCGGGCCGCGGACCTGCTGGTCCGCGAGGATCCGGTGGAGCGGGAACTGGGCGCGCGGATCCTGCGTGAACTGGGACGGGGCGACAGCGAGGGCTGCCGTCCCTTCACCGCGGAAACCGTCGAGATCGTCGAGGCCGAGATGGGCGACGAGCCCGACCCGTGGGTGCTCGGTTGGATGATCTCCGTGCTCGGATACCACCACGCCCGCCGGACTCTCGGCCGGGTGCTCGGCCATCACGCTCATCCCGCGCAGCCGGTCCGGTTCGCGGTCGCCGCCGCGCTGCCCGGCCTGGCCGATCCGGAGCGGACGGAGCCGGAGGTTCTCGACACGCTCCTGCGGCTGGCCGCGGACGACAGCGACGCGGTGCGCTGGTACGCCCTGTACGCGCTGTTCAACGAGACGGCCGGGGTCGCCTCGGGGCAGCGGGAGGCGTGGGCCGCGCGCCTGGCCGCGCGGGCCGGTGCGGACACCGGGCGGCGGGCACAGCTGTCGCACCTGGCCGAATGTCTGGACGACCCCGCCGCCGCCGCCCTGCGGGACCTCCTCGCGGGAGGGCTCGAGCGCTGAGGCGGCGACCTCGGAGCCGTGACGGCGCCGGTGGTGGTCAGTCCTCCTGCGGGACGGTCACTCCGTTGGGGAAGGCGCGGTGGACCGCGGCCATGCGGTTGGAGACGTCCAGGCGCCGGTAGGTGTTCTCCAGGTGCTTGCGCACGGTTCCCTCCGAGACGCCCAGTCGGCGGCCGATCTGGACGTTGGTGTGGCCCGCGGCGAGCAGGTGCAGCAGTTGCCACTGGCGGGGCGTCAGCTGGGGGGTGGGGTGCCGGCGCCGTTCGGTCTCCAGGTACGCCTCGTGCAGGTGGGGGCGGAGCAGGGTGAGCAGCGCGCGGTCGCGCTCGGAGAAGTCCTGGCCGGGACCGCGGAACAGGAACATCCGCAGGGTCCGGCCGCGGCCGTTGGTCCCCGGCGTTCCGGCGGGCATGCAGAGCATGATCTGGTGCTCTATCCCCGCCGGCCGGAAGTAGTCGGTGTACATGCCGGTGCTGTGCCACTGCCGGGCCGAGTAGAAGTCCGTGATCGTCACGACGCTGCGCAGGTCGCCGGTGCGGTCGGGGTGGCTGCAGGGGCGGCTGTCCCAGTAGTGCTGCCAGTGCGTCGCGTCGGCGGCCGCGTCCTTCGTGTCGTCACCACCGGGGCCGACCTGCGACAGCCACCACGCCTCCCGGTGGCTGTCGAAGCCCGTGAAGCTCAGTTCGTCGCAGCCGATCTGGCCCATCAGGTCACGGAGCAGGGACGGCGGCAACCCCCGTGCGGGCGCGTCGGCGCGGTCCTCGGTGACGATCCGCGCCAAGGTGCGCAGATCCAGGTCGCTGAGCGATGACGAACTCCCCACCGGGGCCCCCTTCGTCCGCAGGCGGGGCTCAGAATACCGGGCCGCTGCCGTCCCCGGCATACGCAGAGTCTCGTATGGCAGCGGGCCCGCCGGGCCGCCCAAGCTGCACGGGACCGACCGTGACGCGGGGCATCCGGGCCCGCACCCGCGCACCTCAGTACCGGGCCCGAGGGGGAAGGCGACCATGCGAGTCCGCAGCAAGATCCTCGGAGGAGTGCTCACCGCGCTGCTCGCCACCGTGCTGAGCGTGGCGGGAGCGGGAACCGGCGTCGCCGCCCCGGCCGCCGCCGCGCCGGTCGCGGCGGCCACCCCGGTGCTGTTCGACCTGGGCGGCGTCTACACCGACGGGGGATCCGCGCGGCCGGTGATCTCGAACGCCGGCGACGTCCTGACGGTGGACATGTCCTCCCAGCACCGTCCCACCGCCAGCGGTGTCGTCATCACCTTCGACACCATCCTGATCACCTTCCCGGACGACGCCACCTACAGCGCGAAGCTGCAGGCACCGAACATCATCCGGTGGTCCAACGGCTCGACGTGGCAGAAGCTCGACCTGGTCCGGGTGCCGAACGTGAACGAGGAGAAGGAGGACGCGGCCCGGTCGATCCTGATCTCCGCGGGCTTCACCATCGGCACCGTGACCCGGAAGGTCGACTTCTCGTGCCGGTACGACCGGCAGGTCTCGTCCCAGAGCCCGGACGGCGGTGCGTTCGCCGCCCCGGGGACGGCGGTGAACCTCCACATCGGACTGCTGGCACCCAGGGGGCAGTGCCGCTGAGACGTCGGCCGCGCCGACCCACCGGACCGGTGGGTCGTCGGGGTCGCCGTTGAGCACCCGCGGCGGCGGTGTACTTCAGCAGGATCCGCGAGGCCGCGTAGCGGCCGCGGACGGCGGGGTGGGCGAGGTCGAG